>JASLES010000313.1 GCA_030151005.1 Silvimonas sp. | reverse complement strand
ATTGCTTAGTCATGGTCGTGACCCTTGTTTAAACGTTGACCCCTGACATCAGGAATCGGAACTGAGCTCGAAACCAATTACTTGCTTGAGTTGCAGGTTCGGGCTGCAGGTATAGGACTGCAACGCTGTGGTCACCGCATTGCGGAAATACTTCTGGAAATTGACTGGGATGCCCTTGAAAGAAAGGTTGGGCGTACCGCTTAACTTGCCATCGGCGCCGGTCTGGAACGTTATTTCGACATGCCCGGCAATGCCTTCATCCTGGGCTCTGTCCGGATACTTGGGTGGCTCGATATGGGTGCAGTTACCTTTGGCTGAGACCGGGCCACTGGGTGCCGGCGCGGGAGCTGCCGGTTCGGGTGGTGGTGCTGGCGGCTGTGGTGCCGGGTCAGATGTGGTCGCGATAATCGCGGCGGGCGCTGGTGCGGGCGCCGGATGCTCAACCGGTGGTACATAGGCCTTGGGTTGTGGCACCGGCGGTGCGGCCTTGGGGACGACCTTCTCTACTTTGGGCGGTGGCGTCGGTGGTGGAGGGGGTGGGGGCGGCTCGCTGATGATCGAGACCTCCACCTTTTGCTGGATCTTCTTGACCGCATCTTGTGCCAGCCCGGAGATCAGCGCGTAAACCACTACCGCGTGAAACACCACGACCCCGGCCACGCCGGTGGCGCGGCGGCCTCCGGCTCGACCCCGGCCATATCCATATACTGTGCTCGCCATCATTCGGCCCTGCCTGTCTGATCAGTTGCAAGACCCGCAGCGCTGCCGCAGGCCATCCAAAGCAAAAAGAGCGGCCACGTACATGGCCGCTCTTCGGTCCTTAAAACATCAGAACTTCACACCCAGTTGGGCACCGTAAAAGCGCGGTTGCGAGTTGATGTACTCATACGCGCCATAAGTCGGCACCACAGCCAGGGTGTGGTACTGCTTGTCGGTCACGTTGCGGACAAAGCCGGTGACCACCACCTTGTCATCCTTGCCATGCCAGGACGCTTCCAGATCGCCCGTGGTAAAGCCACCCTGGGCCATCGCATCATTCTGGTAGATGGCGTTGAAATATTCCTTGGCCTTGTAGTTCCAGAGCGTGCCCAGCTCCACATACCCGACATTGACCGGTATGCGGTAGTTGGCGCCCACGGCGACCGTCAGGTGCGGCGAGCGTGGGAACTGGTTGCCAGACAGATTGGCAGCCACGCCGTTTACATAGGTGGGGAAGTCCGAATACTCGGTGTGCAACAGACCAACATTACCCGACAACGTCAGACCCTTGACCGGAATGGCCTTGAGCTCCAGTTCTGCACCGTTGACTTTGCCGCGAGCCGCATTGGACAAGGTCTGTACGGTTTGGCCGCTGGAGGTCGGCGCAATGGCAAAGACCTGCATGTCCTTGTAGTCGTAATGGAAGACCGACAGATTGGCGATCAGGCTCTTGTTCAGCCAGTCAGACTTGATGCCCAGCTCGTAATCGGTGAGGTATTCCGGCGTAACCGTATTCAACGCAGCTTGAGTGGTCGCGCCGCCGTTGTAACCGCCAGAGCGGAAACCACGCGCATAGCGGAAATAGGTTTCCACGTTATCGGCCAGCGAGTAAGACGGCGTCAGATCCCATGTCGGCGCGCTCCAGGTGTTGGACTGGTTTTGCACGGCCTTCACCACGGTGGAACCCGTCAACAAGCTGGGCAGGTACCAGTTATCCAGACTCTGGAACCCAACCGTACCCACACCATTGCTGCCAATCAGATCAATGGACTTTTTCTCAGTGGTCCAGCGCAGGCCGCCATTGATACGGAATTGATCGGTAAAGCGGTAAGTTGCGTTGCCGAAGATGGCAAAGCTCTTGGTTTCCTGGTTAATGGTGGTCTGCTGGAATGACGTCGCCGCCGGGCCACCGGGCAAGGTGCCAGAGGTAGCAATCGAGTTGAGCTCTTCCTTGAACAGATGTACACCGGTGATCCAGTTGAACTGGTCTTCTGCCGGCGAGGCCAGACGCACTTCTTCAGAGATCTGGCGAGTATCCAGCTTGGAATACCCACGTGAGATTTCCAGCGGCGAGCCATCACCATCGCTGATAAAGGTGCGGTGGGCGTTTTCGAGGGCGGTGATGGTGGTCAGTGTCTGGCGGCCAATTTCCCAATGACCGGTCAGATCAATCCCGTTGCTCTCGATATGGTCACTCTGGGCCACGTTTTCCGAAACGCTGTACGGATCGGAGGAGGGCAGATAGCCATACTGGTTCTTGCCATTATTGGTGCCGACCAGTTGCCAAAAGCTCCCGCCCCCTGAGTAATCACGGTAATGCGTATTGAGCAGCCAGTCTGACGTTTCACCTGCGTTCAGCAACAACTGGCCGCGCACCGCGGTATCGCGCACACCGCCCAGTTTCTGGCCGTTGTAGGTGTTGTTGATGTAGCCATCGCTATTTTCGTTGAAGAACGAAACCCGTCCAGCCAATACGTCGTTGACCAGTGCGCCGCCGACCGCGCCTTCTACCTTGCGATCATCAAAGCTGCCGTAGCTGAAGTCGGCATAGCCATTGGCCTCGCCAAAATTGGGTTTGCGCGAGATGTAATTGATGGCCCCACCGGTGGTGTTCTTGCCCCACAGTGTGCCTTGCGGGCCGCGCAGTACTTCGATGCGTTGCAGATCGAACAGCGGGAAACCCTGGGCGAAGACGTTGTTCCAGTAAACATCATCTACGTAAACGGCAATGGGCGAGAGCGACAGGTTGGACGGGTCGTTATTGCCAATGCCGCGCAGGAACCAGCGCGGGCGTTCGCGGCCTTCGGTGGAGTCCGCATTGAAGTTGGGCACGTATTTCACGACATCGTTGGCCACCTGGATGGATTCGCTCTCCAGATCTTTGCCGCCAATCGCGGTCACGGCAATGGGTACTTTCTGGATTTGCTGGCTGCGGCGTTGCGCCGTGACGTTGATGGTCTCAATCTTTTGCGAGTCATCGCTGGCCGCGCTGCTGGCACTGGCCACATCGCTGGCGTCTTGTGTAGCCGGTGCGGCATAAGCCGGGCCAAACAAGGTCATCCCCAAAATAGCGGCGCTGATGGCAGTCAGGCGCCAGTGTGTCTGCTGGTGCATTGGTAATCCCCGTGGAGCCGGCTTGTTGTTTTGCCGGTGTTTAGTTGTTTGTGGCTGAGCGGTTTTGCCAGCCTGCAACGGGGTAATAGCAATGGCCGTGCCATGTGCCTGATGTTTTTTAGTTCATTGTTTTTAAATGATTATTTGTTTATTTGTCAGAGCGGATCAGGCAGGTCGGGCAAGCAGACTGTTGATATCTGAGTAACGCTGGTGATTTCTCAGCATTGAAAATATTTGCGCCAAGTGTTTCTGCTGGAAAAACAAAACCGGCCAGAAGGCCGGTTTTGTTTTGGGGCGATCGGTGATCACACCGAATAGACAGCGGGGTCGGCTTTTTCGATCAGGCCGCTCATTTTCCACTGCTGTTCCAGCACGCCGGAGCCATACGGCTTGGTGCCGCCCAGCAGCTCGGCCAGTGCCTGGAAACGGGCACCTTCTTCCAGCACCAGAATCTGGGCGGACGTCTTCAGCAAACCCTTCTTGCCCCAGAACGTGGAGCCGCCATTGGCTTCCAGAATGGCGTCGGTGTACGGGTTCTCTGCGATCTTTTCCAGAATGAAGGCCGCTTCGGCCTGGCGGCGGTTGATATAGATCGGCACTTCACGCGCCAGCGTCCAGCGCTGCGCCGGCACGTACAGCAACGGCAAGGTGCGGTGCGCGCCTGCCCAGGCGCCCAGGTACGGCGTGTGCGCATGGATGACCGTGGTGATGTCCGGGTGAGCCTTGAGGATGGAGGCATAACGCGCGCCGCCACCGGCCGCGCCGCCTTCGCTATACACCACAGTGCCATCAAACTCGACCACAGCGACGCTGATGCCATCACCTTCGGCAAATGGGCCGCCATAGCCCACAGACACCAGCCGGTTCTGGCCCGGTACGCGTTCTGCTGCGCCAAAGGTGCCGGTGGCAGACAACGTACCGGTTTCGGTCAGCACTTTGACAGCCTTGATGGCGGCTTTGCGTACGCCAGCGACAAATTCGGCCAGATCGGCATCCAGTTTGTGTTCGATTTCGGGTGCGACAGGTTGTACAGACATGAAACAGACTCCTTGGGAGGTAGGCCGCACAAGCGGCAATGTTCAGAGGTAAAGAAAGAGGGGGGACCTACCAGCTCATGCGTTGCAGCCAGTCCGCGCCACGCCAGGCCAGATGCGGTTCAGGGGCCGGGGCGACGGGTGTGTCCCCGGTGAATTCGGCCAGCAGCGCGTCACGCTGCGCCACAAAAGCGGCTTCGTTGCGGTTGCGCGGGTGTGGCAGACCCACGGGGACTTCCTTGCGAATGCGGCCGGGGCGGGCGTCGAGCACAATCACCCGGTCGGCCAGATAGAGCGCTTCTTCAATGTCATGGGTGACCATGACCATGGTGATGCCTTCTTCCTGCCACAAGCGGCGCAGTTCTTGTTGCAGCTTGAGGCGGGTCAGCGCATCCAGCGCGCCCAGTGGTTCATCCAGCAACAGTACTTGCGGGCGAGCGGCAAGGGCGCGGGCAATAGCGGCGCGCTGGGCCATGCCGCCGGAAAGCTGATGCGGCCAGGCATCAATAAAACCGGTCAGCCCCACTTGCTCGACGCCGGCTTCAATGCGCTGACGGCGGGTGGCGGCATCCAGCCCTGCGTTCAGCAAAGCCAGATCAATGTTTTGCCGCACCGTTAGCCACGGCAGCAAACGGTGATCCTGAAACACCAGCCCGCGCTGGGTGCTGGTGCCGCGCAAGGGTTCGCCATCATGCAGCAGCACGCCATCAAACTGCGTATCCAGCCCGGCCAGCAGCCGTAGCAAGGTGGATTTTCCGCAACCGCTGGCGCCGACAATGGCGACAAACTCGCCCGGCCGGATGGCCAGGTTGATGTCTTCCAGTACGGGCAGGGTGGCCGCACCATCGCCAAAGTGTTTGTTGACGCCAATGACCGATAGTGCGCCGCGCAGATGAGTAGAGGGCTTGATAGAGACAGGGGCGTTCATGCGGTTTCCTTGATCACAGCGGGGGTACGACTAAAGCGTTGCCACAGCACCTGCCAGCCCGGCCAGGTGGCGATCCACGGCAGCGTCCACAGCAAAAAGACGGTTTGCAGGCCCAGCCGGGTACCCAGCCAGCCAGAACCCATGGCACCGGCCGCACTGCCCAGCATCTGAAACAGCGTCAGGTGGGCCGATGCGCTGCTTTTATCGACCGGGGCCTGCGCCATACGAGCAAAATTGATGAGATTGTTGATGCCTAGCCCAAAGCCAAAACCCAGCGCAGCCAGGATAAAGGCGGCATCGGCGCGGAACAGGCCTGCCAGCAGCAAGGCGGCTAGAATCAGCGCGTGGCCGGTCTGGTACCAGCGCTCGCTGTGCTGACCCAGCAGCCAGCGGCCACCAGTAAATAACACCACCACATAGCTGATGCCTTGCAGTGCTACCAGCCATACGGCGGTGCGTGGCGACCAGTGCAAAAAACGTACGGCCAGCAAGATGGCAAACACGCCCCAGGCCGCACTGGTCATGCTGCCCAGTACTTCAAACAGATAGACCCGGCGTACTTCAGCCAGCTGCAACACCTCTCGCAGACTGGTCGGTGCGCGCTCTTTTCGGCCGCCGGTTTCTGGCGGCAACACCACCCAGCCCAGCACGGCCAGCAAGGTGAACAGCGCGGCGGAGATGCCAAAGGCAATGGTCAGCCCCATTTGCGCGGTGAAATAACTGGCAATCAGCGGCCCGGCAAACTGGATGCCCAGTGTGAGCGAGCCCTTGTACCAGCCCGCCCGGGCGTGACCGATACGGGGCAGTTGTAGCAAAAACACCGTGCTCATTGCCACAATGCGGAACGAAATGCATAGCCCCGCAGCAAACATGGCCAGTGCCACCCATTGCCACTGCCCCAGCCGGGGCAGGGCAATGAACACGCCCGCCAGTAACAGGCTGACGAGGGCGTACCAGACGCGCGGATCGCCCCGCCCCAGAATGCGCCCCGCTGGCAGCGTGCCAATCGCCAGGGCCAGCGTTTCCGCGCCACTCATCACACCCAGTTGCCACGGCGTAACGCCCAGTTGCAAGCCCAGCAAGGTGCCCAGAATCTTGTTCATACCAATGGTGATGCCGGAGATCAGACTTAACCCGGCAAAGGCAAGTACAAAGCGGCGCACATCAGCGGGCGTGGTGGTGTCACTCATGCCGGCAGGGCCTCGCTGGCGTGGTCCTGTTGCTGGGCGGCGGCCAGCGGGCGCGGATCAATCCAGTCACGCACATCAAAGCGTTGCGGGATGAACTGCCAGCGAGCCAGGAAATCAGTGAAGTCCTGCAAAGCGGCAATGGATGTCTCTGCCAGATCGGTCCGCAGCTTCAGGTGGGCGTTTTCGCCATAGGCGGTGACCACGAGTGCCTCGCTGGTATTGGCTTCGCGGGCCAGGTAGCGGCGGGTTTCGTCCGGGTGCGCCCAGGCCCAGTGCTCGGCGCGCAGCACCTGGTCGACAATGCGCACCGCCGCGTCAAAGTGATGAGTCAGCAGGTGCTGGTCTACCGAGAGCGTGCGCGGTGTGCCGTTGTTGCTGCGGATCAGCGGATCCGGATGGCTGCCCGTGTCGATGACCACATGCAGGCCAAAATCCCGCGCTACGCCAGCGCCGTGTGCGCCCTTGAGGAAGATGGCGTCCACGTCGCCGCGCAGCAGGCCAATCAGTTCATGATTGTGGTGCGTGCGGTTGTTCCACACCGTACCGCCCGGGCCGGTTTTGGCAGCGTTGTCGCTGTAGCCGGCGGCAATGTCAAAGTCCACCAGTTCTACATCCGCCACGCTCAAGCCTTCTAGCTTGAGGGCGTTTTCCAGCCCGCGCAGGGCTTGCGCGCGGGTGAAGTCAATCTGCACATCACGCCATCGCGGCAAACCAAAACGGCGGCCTTTCAGATCGGCAGGAGTACGGATGCCGGTGTCCTGACGGGTCAGGATCAACTGGACTTCATCCGCCCAGGACAGACCGATGACGCGCGTGTCACGGCCGGAACCGCGTGCCCAGATGGCCGGGATATTGCCGCCGTGGCGCACCGAGTTTTGTAGTGTGTGATCAAAGTGAGACTCACGCACGGCGCGGTCGTTGGATTCGCGCAGGGATTTGATCTCCGTGCATTGCGTGGCAAATGCCTGATCCAGCCAGCCTTGTTGCAGAGCAATGCCAAGGCCGGTCGGCACCGGGCAACGGGTGTACCACAGAGTAGGAAGCGAGGGTTGGTTCATGGTTTTCTCCGGTCAGACAGTCAGTGCGGCATCGCGCACAGGGGCGGGTTGGTGGGCTGCGGCAGA
>JASLES010000027.1 GCA_030151005.1 Silvimonas sp. | reverse complement strand
TGAGTGATACCGCTACTCCTGCCTCCCGCGCGGCCAGATGCGGCGCGATGGGCGGCATAAAGTGGTAGGGGTTGACGAGGGCGGCATCGGCCTTGAGCGAAGAGGCCGCGGCATGCCCGGCCACGTCAGCATTCCAGACTTCCTGCTGTCCATTCTGACCAGTACGCCACTCACAACCTGACGCCACCGGCTTCATACCCACGCTTTTCATGTCACGAGCAGCAAAGGCACGCAACAATTGGCAGGTGGCAACGGTTTTACCCACTTCGGTATCCGTCCCCGTCACAAAATAGCCGCTCATCAACGTCCCCGCGGCCGGAATTCGATGACCTGGCTGCCGTCAGCCAGCTTCCTGGCTGGCGCGTTATCCGGCTTCCAGGCGTGGCCATAAACTACTTCATAGGTGGCTGGCAAATCGCCATCACGACGAAAAGCCTCATACGCTTCAGTCACTTGCCGCCATGCTGTCTTGCCCATCATGCCGTCGCGACGCCCCTGGGTTGCATTGCGGGCGCCTATAGCCTTGAGATCAGCCAGAATGGGTTTGAGTTCCGGGTAGGTCAAGGTGATGTGTTCCATATCCATGACCGGCGTCGCAAAACCGTTATTGACGAGCGCATCGCCAAGGTCATGCATATCGATGAACTGGTTTACATGTGTGTACCCATCCACCCTGGCAAACGCACTGCGCAACTCCCGCAGCGTGTCGGGACCAAGTGTGGAGAACATCAAGAGACCACCCGGCTTGAGCACCCGCAGCATTTCGGCAAAAGCGGTATCAGGTTCGTTGCACCACTGCAGCGCCAGGCTGGACCAGATCAGGTCAACCGAATTGCTGGCCAGCGGCAACGCTTCAAGATCTCCGCAGACCTGCAGGGGTTTGCGCCGGTCAAACAAGGCACGGATACCGCCTGCGCGGCCATCGCGGGCCACGCGCAACATGGAGGGAGCCAGATCTAGTTCAATCAGGCGGCTTTCCGGGTAGCGCTCCCGCAGAACCGGACAGCCAAAACCGGTACCGCTCCCGGCATCAAGCATGCGTTCTGGCTTGATGCGGATGAACTCTAGCCGCTCTGCCATGCGCTGCACGACTTCGCGCTGCAAGACAGCAGCAGCGTCATAGGTGTTGGCTGCTTTGTCGAATGCAGCCCTGACGGCTGCCTTGTCCGTGTAAAACGCTTCGCTCATGCCTTGCTCAGTCTCGCCTTCAATGCACTGATCATGACGGGCAGTACCGAGAGGAACACGATACCAATCACCATCACGGACAGATTTTTCTTGATAAAAGGAATGTTGCCAAAGAAGTAGCCCAACGCCACCAACCCACCTACCCACACCAGCGTCCCGGCCACGCTGAACGCCAGGAAACGCAGGTAAGGCATCTTGCCGACACCCGCCACAAACGGGGCAAAGGTCCGCACGATGGGTACAAAACGCGCCAGCGTGACCGTCTTGCCGCCATGCCTATCGTAAAACGCGTGCGTTCGCAGCAGATAGTCACGCCGGAAGATTTTTGAATCTGCATTGTTGAACAGCTTTTCGCCCACCGTCCGTCCAATCAGATAATTGGTGCTGTCACCCAGAATGGCCGCTCCCATCAAGGTAACCGCCAATACATAGGGGTCCATATTGCCCAGAGCTGCGACCGTGCCGCCTACAAACAGCAGCGAATCGCCAGGCAAAAACGGAAACACAACCAGGCCGGTTTCACAAAACACCACAGCAAACAGCAACGCGTAGATACCGGTGCCATAAGACTGCGCCAGTTGTTGGAGGTATATGTCCAGGTGCAGGAAAATCTGGATCGGATTGAAGTCCATGAGGCAAGGAATCCTTGTCTGGTTGGAAAGGACGCGGCGTTATCCGCCCGGATGGTACGGAATAAACCCGGAGTTGTTCAATATTTTCTAGAAAAAAAATGACAACGCCGGCGCAGTACGCCGGCGTTGAGATAAGACGGCATACCGGCACAAGCATGAATCGTACCGGTAAAACCTTTATGAATACTTAGTGACCACTTAAACCACGGCCTCTTGCTTCACCTTCACGGGCTTGATCATGTTCTCGCGTGTTACGCCAAACATCAGCAGCAACGGCGAAGCCACCAGCACAGAAGAATAGATACCAAACAAGATACCGATGGTCAGCGCAGTAGCAAAACCGTGCAGCGCCGCGCCACCAAAGATCAGCATGGACAGCACCATGACTTCGGTCGAACCGTGGGTAATGATGGTCCGGCTCATGGTGGCGGTAATGGCGTTGTCGATGATCTGCGGCACGTCGCGGCCACGCATGTTGGGCTTGCGGAAGTTTTCGCGAATCCGGTCAAACACCACCACGGATTCGTTCACTGAATAGCCCAGCACCGCCAATACGGCAGCCAGCACGGTCAGGGTGAACTCCCACTGGAAGAACGCAAAGAAACCCAGAATGATGATCACGTCGTGCATGTTGGCGATAATCGCCGATACCGCAAAGCGCCATTCGAAGCGTACCGACAGGTACACAATAATGCCCAGACACACCAGGGTAATCGCAGTCAGACCGTGCGAAACCAGTTCATCGCCCACAGAGGGGCCAATGAACTCGACCTTGCGAATCTGTACATCCGGACGTTCCTGCTTGAGGGTATCGAGCACGTCGTTGGACAACTGGGCAGACGTTTTACCCTTGATGTTGGGCAGACGCACCATGATGTCCCGCGTGGTGCCCAGTGCTTGCACCTGAGCGTCACCGTACTTCAACGCATCCACTTTGGTCCGCACCTGGTTGAGGTCCACAGACTGGCTGTACTGCAGCTCTACCACAGTACCGCCGGTGAACTCGACGCCCAGATTCAGGCCTTTATGCACCAGGAAAAACACGGCCAGCAGAAAGGTCACCAGCGAAATCGCGGTGGTGATCTTCCCGTAGCTCATGAACGGGATGTCGCGCTTTACATGAAAAAATTCGATCATTTTTTTACTCCTTCGCCCTTACACAGCCAGCGAAGACAAGCGGCGACGATAGCCGTAGAACAGATTGATCAGACCGCGCGAAACAAACACGGCGCTGTACATGGAGGTGATGATCCCGATGCAATGCACCCAGGCAAAGCCGCGAATCGCACCTGAACCAAAGATCAGGAGGGCCAGACCGGCAATCAGCGTCGTCACGTTGGAATCCAGAATTGTGGCGAATGCGTGGGCATAACCATTCTGGATGGACATGTGCGGGCTCATGCCGTTGCGCAGTTCTTCGCGCACGCGCTCGTTGATCAGCACGTTGGAGTCAATGGCCATACCCAGCGTCAGCGCAATTGCGGCGATACCCGGCAAAGTCAGTGTCACGCCCAGCATGGACAACAGTGCCAGCAGGAACGTCAGGTTGGCGATCAGCGCGATGGCCGACGACACACCGAACACGCGGTAATAGATCATCATGAACACGGCAATGGCGAGGAAACCATACATGGTCGACTCAAAACCGCGCTCAATGTTTTCCTTACCCAGGCTTGGACCAACGGTGCGCTCTTCCACGATATTCATCGGCGCAGCCAGCGAGCCTGCGCGCAGCAACAGCGCGGTATCACGCGCCTGATCTGGCGTCATGGCGCCCGAAATCTGCACGCGACCGCCGCCAATTTCACTGCGGATCACCGGAGCAGTCACCACTTCGCCCTTGCCCTTCTCCACCAGAATCATGGCCATACGCTTATTTACGTTGTCATGAGTCAGCTGACGGAAGATCGAGGAGCCCGGGGAATCCAGGGTGATCGACACAGCGGGTTGACCTTGTTCATCAAAGGCCGGTTGCGCGTCGTTGATATTGTCACCGGTCAGTTCAACATCCTTGCGCACCAGGATCGGAGACGACTGCCCATTGCGGCCACGATCGCTCATCAAGATGGTGTCGTCCGGCACGTTGCCCGCCAGCGCAGCTTGCAGATGAGACTGGTCGTCATCCACCAGACGCACTTCCAGCGTCGCAGTACGACCCAGAATATCCTTGGCCTTGGCGGTATCCTGCACACCCGGCAGTTCCACCACAATGCGGCCTTCGCCTTGTTGCTGGATCACAGGTTCAGCGACACCCAGTTCGTTCACACGGTTATGCAGTGTGGTGACGTTCTGTTTGACGGCGTCCGACTTCAGTTGAGCCAGCGAAGCCGGCGTAAAAGTCAGTGCAACGCTGTAATTGTTAGCGTCCTTGGTCGGCGTGATTGCCAGATTGGGGAAGCCCTTGCGTAGCGCATTGGCTGCATCATCCACCGTCTGGGCATCCCGCAACTGCACCACTACGCTGTCACGCTGGCGATCAATCTTGCCGTAACGGATAGCCTTGTCGCGCAACTGACGGCGCACTTCACCCGCAGTCTTGTCCAGGGA
Source organism: Silvimonas sp. (assembly GCA_030151005.1). Classification (GTDB taxonomy): domain Bacteria; phylum Pseudomonadota; class Gammaproteobacteria; order Burkholderiales; family Chitinibacteraceae; genus Silvimonas. Next base: position 1,753 of record JASLES010000027.1, on the reverse strand, counting down.
CTTGGATACCGCAGCGTCCATGTCCACTTCCAGCAAGAAGTGCACACCACCGCGCAAATCCAGACCCAGCGCCATTGGTTTGCCACCAAGGCGCACCAGCCAGGCAGGCGTTTGCGGTACCAGGTTCAGCGCCACAGAATAATCATCGCCCAGGGCGGTCTGCAGAGCGTCCTTGACCTTGAGCTGCGTGTCGGTGTCCTTGAAGCGCAGCTTGACCGAGTTTTCGTCAGTCAGCACGGCATCTGGCGCAAAACCGGCTTTGGTGGCGATATCCACCACGTGCTCTTGTAACGCGGAATCCACCTTGACGGTAGCGCGTGCGCTGGAAATCTGTACAGCCGGGCTTTCACCAAACAGGTTCGGCAAGGTGTAAAGCACCGCCACGACAACGGTGACGATGATCAGCAGGTACTTCCACAACGGATAACGGTTCATGTTCAGAGCCGGTAATGACAAGCGGCAGCCTATGAGCTGCCGCTTCTCGGGTTACATTTTATTTGTTGTTCTTGATGGTGCCTTTTTCCAGGCGCTGCGCAACGGCAGAACGCTGGATTTGCACTTCAACACCGTCGGCCACTTCAATGGTCAGGTAGGTGTCGGTAGCCTTGGACACGCGGCCCAGGATACCACCGGTGGTGACAATTTCGTCACCCTTGGTCACGGCCTGCAGCATGGCTTGCTGTTCCTTGGCGCGCTTTTGTTGCGGGCGCATCAACAAGAAGTAGAACAGCACAAAGATGACGACCATCGGCAGGAACGACAGCAGGCCACCGGCAGCACCGGCGGCGCCTGCGCCAGCATCGGCAGCGAAGGCAGAAGGAATCAGTTGCAGCATGACGGTTGATTTTCCGTTTTAGAGTAAGACATGGTAAAGCCGCCCATTTTAGCCCGCACCCTGTTTGAAATCCACAGCGGACGGTCTGGGCGGGAATGCTGCCAGAATGATTGTATCTGGCAGCGACATGGGACACAGCCGCGCTCAGTCGGTTCCGCGCGCCCGCCCGGCATGAAATTGCGCCACAAAAGCAGGAAACGCATCAGCCTCAATCGCCTCACGCATGTCCGCCATCAAGATCTGGTAATAGCGCAAGTTGTGGATGGTATTGAGTTGCGCGGCCAGAATCTCGCCCGCCCGGAACAAATGGTGCAGATAAGCGCGGCTGAAATTGCGGCAAGTGTAGCAGTCGCAGGTTTCATCCAGAGGACGTTTATCCTGGCGATGTTTGGCGTTCTTGATTTTGATATCACCGTAGCGCGTAAACAACATGCCGTTACGCGCATTGCGGGTCGGCATCACGCAATCGAACATATCAATGCCCTGCGAAACCCCATAAACCAGGTCTTCCGGGGTACCAACACCCATCAGATAACGTGGTTTATCGACCGGCAAGTGCGGCGCGGTAAACGCCAGCACGCGATAAAACTCTTCCCGCGGCTCGCCGACCGAGAGGCCGCCAATGGCCATGCCATGAAAACCGATATCGTTCAGCGCCCCCAACGATTCCATCCGCAGGTCTTCGTGCATACCGCCCTGCACAATACCGAACAGCGCATTGGGGTTTTCCAGCCGGTCAAACTCGCTACGCGAACGGCGGGCCCAGCGAGCCGAGAGCCGCATGGAATCGGCCGCCTGTTTGTGATCCGCCGGGTACGGTGTGCATTCGTCAAAGATCATGACAATGTCAGAGTTCAGCACGCGCTGGATGCGCATGGATTCTTCCGGAGTCAGAAACAGTTTGTCGCCATTGACCGG
>JASLES010000294.1 GCA_030151005.1 Silvimonas sp. | reverse complement strand
ACACGGATGTTGGGGTCGGTTTCCAGTCTGGCCTTGAGCTTTCTGGCAATCGACAACACCACGTCTTTCTCGTGATTGCCGGCCGGGCCGGTGGCGCCCGGGTCTTCGCCGCCGTGGCCTGGGTCGAGCACCACGGTGATCAAGCGGTCCACCTTGAGTTTGCTGCGATCAATCGGCTGGGTGTCGGCTTGTGCCATCACATCGTCATTGGGCGAGCGATCCGGCGGGGCGGTTTGCTGAGCGGGCTGACTGGCTACGCTGGTGTTGGTGTCCAGTTTCAGGTGCTGGCTATCTAGCGCGCCATCCGGTGCGGTCTGGCCATCCAGAAATGCCAACAACGGGTCTTTTTGAACCGCAGGGTACAGGTCGATCACGAGGCGGTTCTTGTATTCGGCAACTGGTACCAGCGTGAAGACTTGCGGGCGCACTTCTGTTTTCAGGTCCAGCACCAGCCGCACGGTACCTGGCTTGTTGAGCCCGGCGCGCAGTTGCTGGATGTAGGGATCGTCACTACCTACTTTGCCTGCCAGTTTTTGCAGCTCGTCATTCAGGTCTACGCCTTCCAGATCGACCACCAGCCGATCCGGATTTTTGAGTACAAATTGTTTGAAAGTGAGTGGTGTGGTCGATTCGATGGTGACGCGGGTGTACGCCTGGGCCGGCCAGACGCGTACGGCGACAACACTGGCAGCCGCTGCGGCACGGGCCAGCCCGGCCGGTACCACCGACAAAAAGAGGGTAGAGACTGCGGCGCGCAGGGCATGGCGCCGGCCAGAATCAGGGGTCAGGGCGTGGGGGCGAGTTGCGCGAGACATGCCTTGCCGTGCTCCGTATGTGCTTGAATTTCAATGTTTCTTCCGTCTTCAAAAGGCTCAAGACGGATAGTCCAGTCTGCGGTTGGCAGCAAGCCTGCTGCCTTGTCTGCCCATTCGATCAGGCAAATGCTGTGCGGATTGAAGTAATCCCTAAAGCCAGCATCTACCCATTCCATAGGGTCTTGAAATCTATATAAATCAAAATGATACAAGTTTAAATTAGAAACAGCATAAGGTTCAACCAGTGTGTACGTGGGGCTTTTCACGCGGCCGGCAAAACCCATGCCCCGCAAGATGCCGCGGGTGAGGGTGGTTTTGCCGGCGCCAAGGTCACCTTCCAGAAACACGGTCATACCCGGCTGCATGGCTGCGGCCAGTTGCGCGCCCAGCATCAGCGTTGCGTTCTCATCAGCGAGATAGCGGCTTCTAGTATCATCGGCAGCATGCATAAACAATTGTCTTCCATGGATTCATCGGCGCCGGATCTACCCGCACTGGCCAGCCAGATCAAGGCCTGGGCGCAAGAGCTGGGCTTTGCCCGTGCCGCGATTACCGGCACGGACCTGTCTCATGCCGAGCCCGGCTTGCTGGCCTGGCTTGAGGCGGGTTTTCACGGCGAGATGGATTATATGGCACGGCACGGTCTCAAACGCGCGCGGCCTGCCGAATTGGTGCCGGGCACGGTCTCTGTCATCAGCGTGTTCATGCCTTATCTGCCTGCGGGTACGTCCAACGCGGACGCCGTGCTGGCCGCTGACAACAAGGCGTATATCTCGCGCTATGCGCTGGGGCGGGATTATCACAAAGTGTTGCGCAGCCGCCTGCAAAAACTGGCTGAGCGCATTCAGACCGCAATCGGCGCATTCGGCCACAGGGTGTTTGTGGATTCTGCACCAGTGCTGGAAGTCGAAATCGCCAAACAGGCCGGCCTGGGCTGGCGTGGTAAACACACTTTATTGTTGAACCGGGAGTACGGCTCGTTCTTTTTTATTGGCGAGTTATTCACCGATCTGCCCCTGCCGCCAGACGCGCCGGAACAGAACGAACACTGTGGCCGTTGCACGCGCTGTATCACCGTTTGCCCCACGCAGGCGATCGTCGAGCCTTACAAGGTTGATGCGCGGCGTTGTATTTCCTACCTTACGATTGAGCTGAAAGGCAGTATTCCGGAAGAACTGCGGCCCATGCTGGGGAACCGGGTGTATGGCTGCGACGATTGCCAGTTGGTGTGTCCGTGGAATCGTTTTGCGGTCGATAGCAAAGAGGCGGATTTCCACGTACGACATGGGCTGGATGACGTCGAACTGGTCACCCTGTTTAACTGGGATGAAGCCACCTTCAACCAGAATATGGCCGGCAGTGCCATTTTACGGATTGGCCACGAGCGCTGGTTGCGCAACCTGGCGGTCGGTCTTGGCAATGCCTGTACCTCGCCGCAGATTGTTGCGGCACTTAAAACCCGCGAAAACGACCCAAGCGAACTGGTGCGCGAGCATGTCGCCTGGGCATTGAAAAGGCACGGTGCATGAATCCTGTGATCCAGCCGCTGGGCGATACGGCACTGGTCCTGAGTGTGTCCGCAACCCTGGAAGATCAGCGACGCCTCTGGGTCATGCAAAGACTTTTGCAGCAAGAGTTCCCCGCCTGGTGGGTGGTATTGGGGGTGGGCAATCTGACGGTGCGGTTTGATCCCATGATTGAAGAGGCCTCAGTCATTGAGCATGGGATAGAAATGGCCTGGCAGCGCAGCCAGAGAGGGCTGGAAGTTGCTAGCCATCATCATGACGTGCCGGTGGTGTACGGCGGCAAAGCCGGACCGGACCTGGCCCGGGTGGCCGAACACGCCGGGCTGACCCCAAAACAGGTGGTGGAGCGGCATGCGGCGGGGCAGTACATTGTCTATTGCATTGGCTTTCTGCCGGGGTTTCCGTACCTGGGCGGGCTGGACCCGCAACTGGCCACACCCAGACTGGATAAACCGCGCCTTAAAGTACCCGAGGGTGCTGTTGGTATTGGTGGTGAGCAGACCGGCATTTACCCGAGTGCCTCCCCCGGAGGCTGGAACCTGATCGGTCACACGGATTTACGCCTGTTTGATCCGGCCATGATTCCGCCGGCGTTGCTGGCCCCGGGCGACACCCTGCGGTTTGTGCCGACCGAGGTGCGCGCATGAGTCTGTCCATATTGAAGACGGGCGCCCTGGCTACCGTGCAGGATGCCGGCCGATACGACGGCGCGCAGTGGGGCGTACCGCGTAGCGGGGTGATGGATGTCCCTGCCTGGCTGATTGGTAACCTTCTCGTCGGCAATCAACCCGACATGGCCGCTATTGAAATCACCCTGGGCGGCTTCAGTGCGCGTTTCGGGGCGGATTGCGTGATTGCCGTAACCGGGGCGATTGCACCGGTCACACTGGATAAACAAGACATCGGCCAGTGGCGCAGTATCGCGGTGCGGGCCGGGCAGACCTTGCGGATTGGCTTTGCGGAGTCTGGCGCCCGGCTGTTCCTGTGTGTGAGCGGGGGCGTGGATGTGCCGTTGGTGATCGGGGCGCGTTCGACTGATCTGGCCGGTGGTTTTGGCGGATTCGGTGGGCGCCCGCTCAAGGCAGGGGATGAGGTTGAAACAGGCCAACCGGCCGCAGCGGCACCGGATGCCTGGGTGCGTGCGCCGGAACGTGGCGACGTCTTGCGGGTTTTGCCGGGTACCGAATGGTCTGCGTTCACGATCGCCGCGCATCAGACCTTGTTCAGCGAGGCCTGGGTGGTCACGCCGGATGCCAACCGCATGGGGGCCCGTCTGGCGGGGCTGGAACTCCCCCTGGCGCAGCCACTGGAAATGACCTCACACGCCGTTCACCCTGGCGTGGTGCAGGTGCCGCCTTCTGGTCAGCCCATCCTGCTGCTGGCCGACGCCCAGACCACCGGCGGCTATCCCAAAATTGCCCAGGTCATCCGGGCGGACTTGTGGCGTATGGGGCAATTTCGCCCGGGGGAGAGCATCCGCTTTGTCGAGGTGACCCTTGCTGAAGCACTGGACGCGTTGGCCGCGCAACGGCACTGGCTGGCCCAACTGGAGGTACAACTGAAATGGCGCGTTTAAAGATTGATCTGAACGCGGATCTGGGCGAGGGCTACCCGTTTGATGCTGTGCTGATGGGCTTTGTTAGCTCGGCCAATATTGCCTGCGGCGGGCATGTGGGGGATGAGGTTTCCATGCGCGCCACGGTGCAATTGGCGCATGAACATGGCGTGCGCATCGGCGCGCACCCCAGCTACCCGGATCGGGAACACTTTGGCCGGCGCACACTACAGATGCCGGCGGCGGAGCTCAAAGCCAGCCTGATCGCGCAGATCAGCGCCCTTGATGCCATTTGCCGGCAAGAAGGCGCCACGCTGGCGTACGTCAAACCGCACGGCATGTTGTACAACGACGCCGCGCGCAACCTGGCGCTGGCTGATCTGGTTATTGATGCAACCCTGGCGGTGCGCCCGGACTTGGCCATCATGGCGCTGGCAGGCAGTGGCATGGTCGCCCGTTGTCGCGAGCGCGGCGTTGCGGTGATGGAAGAAGCCTTTGTGGACCGCGCCTACGGGGATGATGGCGCCCTGGTGCCGCGCAGCGAGCCGGGGGCGGTGCTGGAGGATGACGCTGCCGCAGTGGCGCAGGCGTTGCGTTTGGTGAATCAGGGCGAAGTGGTCACGCGGTCGGGCAAAGTGTTGCGGTTGCCGGTGGATTCGTTGTGCTTGCATGGCGATACGCCCCATGCCGTCGATTTTGCGCGCGGACTATATAGCCAGTTGGAAGTTCTTTA
>JASLES010000227.1 GCA_030151005.1 Silvimonas sp. | reverse complement strand
ATAACTGCGATCCAGCACGATATCGCCATTGATGCGTTTGATGCCGGCGGCACGCACATCTCGCAGCAGCATCCACAAACGCTCCATGGTGAGCTTGGGATCGCCGGAGCCCTTCAGATACAGATTGCCGCGCAAGACGCCATCAGTGACCGTGCCATCGCTATATATATCTGTATTCCAGGAAAACGCCGGCCCCAGGAGGTCGAGCGCGGCAAAGGTGGTGATCAGCTTCATGGTGGATGCCGGGTTGGCCGGCACGTCGGCATTCCAGTATTCGCCCCCAGCCTGATCCAGCGGCAGAACCACCAGCGACAAAGCCGATGCAGGCAGATGCGCGTTATTGAGCGCAGCGCCGACGGGGGCCGGCAATGGGTTGGCTGCCGTAGCCACACTCACGGTCAGCGCCAGACCAAGCGCACTGAACATACCAAGAGAACAAAGACGGGAAAGCTTCATGACGGGGCGACATCCTGGCGGTAAACAACAGACTGGCCGATTGTGCCCGCGCACCGGGGCGCTTGCCAGCCGCAAGCGAAGGCAAGTTTTATGCTTGCCTAAAGCGATAACCGATTAATGCGACGATATGTCGACGTCCGGATGGCGTGCTTGCCAGGCTTTGAGATCAGTGCGGTACTGGCGCAACGCCTCGTTATAGATATCAAAAATACAGGGCTCGCAACCGTTGCCACAGCACTCTTCCAGGGCCGGCTCGTAGGGCGGCTCTGGCATGGGGTCATTCCATTTATCTTGCGACATAACCGCTTATCAATCCGATCAACAAAAAAGGGTTCAAAACGATATTTGTGTCCCCATTATCCATGCGACGGCGCGAATGGTGGGGCTTTGCCCTGTACATCCGGCCGGAATCGGCATGTCAGGCCACGGCCGGCATGTGATCCAGGCTTCTGTTAGCGTATGTAAAAACGCTATAAAAATCGTGCAAAAACGCCAATGGGCGGCGAGGTTTTTCGTATAATCCGACCAAACCGTGACGTCGCCCCGTGGCCACAAGCTGGGGGCTGGCTAAAACGGTTCAGCCACTTCATGTTTTTCCTGTACAGGACCCGGTATACCCTCCATGGACATTTCGCAGCTATTGCAACCCGAAGACATCGTGCTGGATCTGAACGTATCCAGCAAAACCAGGCTGTTTGAAGAGATCGGGCGTCGTTTGCAGCAAACGCACCAACTCTCCAGCGATCTGGTCGTCAAAAGCCTGCAAGACAGGGAAAAACTGGGTTCAACGGCGCTGGGTCTGGGCATGGCACTGCCTCATGCCCGCCTTAAAGGGCTGAATGAAGCCATTGCCGTATTTGTGCGCACTGAACTGGCGCTGCCGTATGACGCGCCGGATGGCAAGCCGGTTTCCAGCATCCTGGCGCTGATCGTGCCCGAACGCGCCACTCAGGCCCATCTGGAGATTCTGGCCGCGATTGCGCAACTTTTTAGCGATCAGGACTTCCGCAACAAGCTGCGTACCTGTGCCACGCCGCAAGAAGTACATCAGTTGTTCGCCGCCAACGCCACGGCCTGAGGGACACCGCCATGATCAGTGCCATGCTGGGCGCGGGTGACAAGGCCAATATCCTGGCCGAGGCCCTGCCCTACATCCAGAGCTTTCATAACAAGATTTTTGTGATCAAGTATGGCGGCAACGCCATGACGGACGAGGCCCTCAAGGCCGGTTTTGCGCGTGATATTGCGCTGTTGCAACTGGTGGGCATGAAGCCCGTCATCGTGCATGGCGGCGGCCCGCAGATCAGCGGTCTGTTAGAAAAAATGGGCGTGAAGAGCGAGTTCCGCCGCGGCATGCGCGTCACCGACGCGCAAACGCTGGAAGCGGTGGAAATGGCCACCGGCAAGCTTAACCAGGAAATCGTGGGCCTGATCAACCGCAGCGGCGGCAAAGCCGTGGGTCTGAATGGTCAGGACGGATATTTTATTCAGGCACGCAAAATGCTGTTGCCACCGGAGCCGGGCGATACCGGCCCGGTTGATATTGGTGCCGTGGGCGAGATCGAGAAAGTCGATACCGAACTCATCAGCTTGTTGCAAACCCGCAATTTTGTGCCCGTCATCATGCCGCTTGGCGTGGGTGTCGATGGTCAGGCTTATAACATCAACGCTGATCTGGTTGCCGGTACGCTGGCGCGTGCACTCAATGCTGAAAAGCTGATTCTGATGACCAACACACCTGGTGTGCTGGATCGTAACGGCAAGCTGATTGCCGGCGTAACGCTCTCTGATGTGGATGCACTGATTGCCGACGGCACGATCTCCGGCGGCATGTTGCCCAAGATTGGCTCTGCGCTGGATGCCGTGCGTACCGGCGTGAAATCAGCCCATATCATCGATGGCCGCGTCCCCAATGCGCTGCTGCTGGAGTTATTGACCAGCGAGGGGATTGGCACGCTGATTCGTGGCAACGAAGGCCCCCACTTTCTGACCGATACCCAGCGTTATTTCCACACCGAATAAACGCCACCGGGCCCTGATCACGAAGGCGTATCCAGCCGGCCGCAGCATGTCGCGGGACGGATACGCCTTTGCGGTTGCACTGGCGGTGTTCTGATAGAATCGCGCCATGACTTATCAAGTACTCGCCCGTAAGTGGCGCCCCCGCACATTTGCCCAACTGGTCGGCCAGGAACACGTCATCAAGGCGCTGTCCAATGCCTTTGCAACGGGCCGTCTGCACCATGCCTGGCTCTTGACCGGCACGCGCGGCGTGGGCAAGACCACCATCGCCCGGATCATGGCCAAATCGCTCAATTGCGAAACCGGCGTGACCGCCGAGCCATGCGGCGTGTGCAGTGCCTGTACGCAGATTGATGCCGGTCGGTTTGTTGACCTGCTGGAGATTGATGCCGCGTCCAATACCGGCATCGACAACATCCGCGAAGTACTGGATAACGCCCAATACGCCCCAACCAGCGGCCGCTTCAAGGTCTACATCATCGATGAAGTGCACATGCTC
>JASLES010000136.1 GCA_030151005.1 Silvimonas sp. | reverse complement strand
TCAGGCGTTTTTTTGATCAAGGCGATACGGATCATCATAACCTAAAGACATGACGATCTGACTTTCCAGTGCTTCCATCGCCTCGGCTTCATCGTCTTCGATGTGGTCATAGCCCTGCAGATGAAGCAAGCCGTGTACCAGCAGATGGCAGTAGTGCGATTCCAGACTTTTGCCTTGCTCACTCGCCTCGCGCGCCACTACCGGCGCGCACAACACCAGGTCGCCCATGAGCGGCAGACCGGGGATATCCGGCATGTCGCCGTCTTCATCAAAGGTGAAGGTCAGCACGTTAGTGGCGTAATCCTTGCCCCGATATTCCCGGTTCAATGTCTGGCCTTCTTCGGCGTCAACCACGCGCACGGTGACTTCGGCCTGCTTCACATTGGGGCGCAAAGCAGCTTCGGCCCAAAGCTTGAGCTGGCTCTTGGGCGGGATGCCGGCAGCGGCAGATTCAATCTGCAGCGCCAGTTTCAGTTTCTTGCTCATTGCGCCTCACCACCGGCCTGCTCGGCGCGTTTTTGCGCTTCGCGTTCAGCCTTGCGTTGGGCGGCTTCAATTTCGCGCTGTCTGGTGGCTTTGTCGTAGGCATCGACAATTTTTTGCACCAGCGGATGACGCACCACGTCTTCACTCGTGAAGTAGTGGAGCGCAATGCCACGGACATTGAGCAGGACTTCCTGGGCGTCCACGAGGCCCGATTTCTGGTTCTTGGGCAAGTCCACCTGGGTCGGATCGCCTGTGATCACGGCCTTGGAGCCAAAGCCGATCCGCGTCAGGAACATCTTCATTTGTTCTGGCGAACTGTTCTGGGCTTCATCCAGAATCACAAACGAGTGATTGAGCGTGCGGCCGCGCATAAAGGCCAGCGGGGCAATTTCGATGATGCCTTTCTCGAACAGCTTGGTGACCTTATCGAAGCCCATCAGGTCATACAGCGCGTCGTAGAGCGGACGCAGATAGGGGTCAACCTTCTGCACCAGGTCGCCAGGCAAAAAGCCCAGTTTCTCACCCGCTTCCACAGCCGGGCGCACCAGTACCAGGCGTTTGACGAGATCACGTTCCAGCGCATCCACCGCGCAGGCGACGGCCAGATAGGTCTTGCCGGTACCGGCCGGGCCAATCCCGAAGGTGATGTCGTGTTCCTGAATGGCGCGGATGTACTGCGACTGGCGCGGCGTACGGCCACGCAGGTCAGAGCGGCGGGTGCGCAATTGGGGCGTGCCGTCTTCGGCGCCGTCGTACTCGGCCGGGTTGGACAACTCGATCAGGCCCAGCTGGACGTCATCAAGCTCCAGTTCTTCATCCGCCTCGTTATAAAAGTGTTCCAGCGCGGTAATCGCCAGTTCCACTTTCTTGCTGGGGCCAGTGATCTTGAAATGCTCCTGGCGGCGGGCAATGGTGACGTCCAGCGCGGTTTCGATCTGCTTGATGTTTTCATCAAGCGCACCGCACAGATTGGCCAGCCGGCGGTTATCTACCGGCGTGAAGGAAACGGTTTGCGTATTCAAGGTGGGTCTGTTTTCCACTGCAAAAGGGGTTATTTCCAGGTCAGTACCAACAGACCGGAAAACATCAGGGCAGCGCCCGCCACAGTACGCCAGGTGAGCGCTTCGCCCAGAATCAGTACCGAGAGGACCACCGTCATCAGTACGCTGCTTTTGTCGATCAATGCCACGCCGGAAACCGGCCCGGTTTTGACCGCGCGGTAATAGAACAGCCAGGACAACATAGTGGCTGTGCCGGAAAACACCAGAAACAGCCAGTCGCTACGCGAGAGTTTGCTGATTTCCAGATAGTGCTTGCCGACGACCGTATTGGCAGCCACCAGCAACATGATCACGGCGGTGCGAATGGTCAGCGCCAGATCACCACTGACCCGCGCCAGCCCTGCTTTGGCCGAAACGGCCACCAGCCCGGCAAACAGGGCTGATAGCAGGGCCTGGATCATCCAGCTTTGCACGGATAGCGCCTTAGTGACGGGTGCGGCTGCCGCGGGTGGAAAGGCTGGCACGGGCTTCCGTGCGTTCTTGCCAGTACTCGCGGATGGTCGGGATCACTTCGGGCAACGCGGCGGCCAGATCGTGTTCAAATTGCGCCAGGTCTTCACCGGCGGCCGCGGCTTGCTCACGGGCGTCTTCATCAGAGCAATCCAGGATGGGCGAAATCAGCTGCATGGCTTCTTCGTCATCCATCATCGGCTTCCAGCCGCGCGGATTAAGCGAGGTGCCCAACATGAAGCCGTAGCACCACTGCTGCACGATATCCAGATTGCGTTCCTGATCCAGATACACCAGCGGCGTAAAGGTGGGCGGCTCGGCGTTGAGTTCGTCGGTCAGATGGTTATAAACGCGCAGGATCAGACCCTCAATGCGCTCTTGCTGGGCACGGCTTTCCCATTCGGGCTTCTCGCCGCGCTCGCCCCACACCAGACCAAACCAGGTGTCAGGCGCAAGTTCTTCCGGGCCGACCAGCTGTGCGGTCAGAAAACCATGCAGCATGGAGATATCCATAGACTGGATCGGCGCCGCGTCGGACTCCAGGAACGTAGCCAGTTCGTCCAGTTCAGCTTCGGTCAGGTTAGTGAGCAATTCGTTGTCTTTGGGAGAGGGCATCTTCTTTTCCTTGCCGAAATCACAGCCCGAACAGGCTGCGATGGATTTTCACAACGACCTTGCGTACATGTTCCGGCCCACGCGCCGTCTGGCAGCACGGACGGTGGATATCGTCGGGGAAAAACACCGCGAACATGTCCGGTCCAAGGTCAAAAAAGGCTTCATTGGCGGGCGGGGCGAAGAAAGCGATATCGTGCTTGTCCCACAGATTTTCAATGACCGATTCACCCGGCTGGCCGCGTCTGGCTACGCCGTAGCGCTCGGTCCCTGACAATACCAGCTGGATATCCACATGCTGCTGATGGGCCTCCGGCCGGTGCTGCTCTGCTGGCGCAGTCAGCGGCGTCTGGATCATGAAGAACATGCCTTCGGTTTCCAGCGGGTACTTGCCCGGCGCCATGGCCGCAAGGTCCTGGCCGGCCAGGGCGGTCAGCGCTGCGTTGATCGGGGCCGGAAAATAACCGGATCCGTTTTTCCAGCTTGAGAGATCACTCAGAATCATGGTGCATGTCGCGTCAATGTGAAACCCGGATTTTGGCCCCGCACCTACAGCACCGTTATCTTGGGCTGCGTGTGTGGAGCGAGGCGCAGTCTTTCAGTTAGCGAGTTAAAGCAGCACGCTTTCGGTCGTGACAATTTCGCCCTTCAGGCTGTGCGGCAAAGCCGCTGTGACCCGCACATATACAAACGAGTTCACCAGCCGCGCGTGACCGTCAAAGTTGACGATGCGGTTGTTGTCAGTGCGCCCGGCCAACTGGTTGCTGTCTTTGCGGCTGATGCCTTCGACCAGCACGCGCTGCACGGTGCCGACCATATTGCGGTTCACTTCGTCCGCCAGCTCCTGGATGCGAGCCTGCAGGCGCAGCAAACGTTTGGTCTTGACATCTTCTGGCACGTCGTCGGCCAGATCGGCGGCCGGTGTGCCCGGACGGCGGCTGTAGATAAAGCTGAAGCTGGCGTCAAAACCAACGTCATCGATCAGCTTCATGGTCTTTTCAAAGTCCTCTTCCGTCTCGCCGGGGAACCCGACAATAAAGTCAGACGAGAGGCAGATATCCGGCCGCGCTTCACGCAGTTTGCGGATCAGCGACTTGTATTCCAGCGTGGTGTAACCGCGCTTCATATTGACGAGTACGCGATCTGAACCGGCTTGCACCGGCAGGTGCAAATGGCTGACCAGCTTGGGCAGTTTGCGGTAGCAATCCACAATCCGTTGCGTCATTTCACGCGGATGGCTGGTGGTATAGCGGATGCGTTCAATGCCCGGGATTTCATGCACGTATTCCAGCAGCATGGCGAAATCGACAATGTCGTCTTCCTCGCTATCCAGCATGCGGCCGCGATAGGCGTTGACGTTCTGCCCCAGCAGCGTGACTTCTTTCACGCCTTGCTGCGCCAGACCGGCGACCTCGGCCAGTACATCTTCAAACGGGCGGCTGACTTCCTGGCCGCGGGTATACGGCACGATGCAGAAGGAGCAGAACTTGGAGCAGCCTTCCATGATCGAGACAAATGCAGTTGCACCTTCTACCCGTGCTGGCGGCAGGTGATCGAATTTCTCGATTTCCGGGAAAGAAATATCAACCTGGCTTTTGCCCGAAGACCGGCGCTCGGCAATCATGCCCGGCAGACGGTGCAGCGTTTGCGGCCCGAAAACCACGTCGACGTAGGGCGCGCGCTTGACGATATGCGCGCCTTCCTGGCTAGCTACGCAGCCACCGACGCCAATCACCAGATCGGGCTTGAGTTGTTTCAGGTGCTTGACCCGGCCCAGATCGCTGAACACTTTTTCTTGCGCTTTTTCGCGCACGGAACAGGTGTTGAAGAGGATCACGTCCGCTTCTTCAACGTTGTCAGTCCGGGTCATGCCTTCGGCGGCATCGAGCACGTCTACCATTTTGTCCGAGTCGTACTCGTTCATCTGGCAGCCGAAGGTCTTGATAAATACTTTCTTGGTCATTGCTCGGCATTCTTCTGTTGCTTGATAACGGCTTTTTGCTGCTTCAGTTCAGACGGGGTCAACAGCCAGATTTTCCAGACGTTGCCGTTTGCTTCCGTGACGTACCAGACATCTGCGTCTTGCGGTACTTGTTGGGCCGGCACCATCAGGTTGTTGATGCCATAAACCCGAATCGCCGCTGCGGGCGTGCGGGCTACATCATCAATGGTCAGCGCGCCAATCTGGTAACTATTGAGCACACCCAACTGGCCATTGGCGGGAAAAACGCGGTCAGCCAGCGCAAACGCGGAGGCAAACAAGGTCAGCGCAGCAAGTACAACGGCAAACGACTTCTTCATGGGGTGTCTTATCCCGTTGAAAAACAGACAATTTTAGCAATTCGGCGCTCGCTTTGAAAGCCGGCCGGTCTAATAGCGCACACCAGAGCGCGCACGCCTGCTCTGGACTTTAGCGGTTGACTGCTGTTTCGGGGATGTTGCGTGCAATTCGCCGCTGTTTTCCTGACTGAAGGCAGATGCAACCAGACAAAACCATCAGGCTATCAGCACGATTGTGGTCAGCGCAGCACACCTAACCACTTGAGAATGGCGATCAACACGGCAGAACCCAGCACGCCGAACGCAATACCGGCGAGAGAGAAATGGCCCGCCCGCCAGGCGGCACCAATATGCAGCATGTCGCCAAACAGCCAGCGCCCCAAGGCTGAACCGATAATCCCGATCAGCATATTGAGCACCCAGCCCTGTTGCGTGCCGGTATCCATGACCTTGCCGGCAATCCAGCCGATGAATGCACCTACCAGCAATGTGAGTATCCAGCCCACGGCGTTTCCTTGACCTGTTTTGTTCTACTTTGTTTAATTGTTTAAACCAGCGCGCGGCCGGTGATTTTTTCCAGCGTCGCCAGCGGCGCGCGTGCTGGATCGGCCATATCGCGGGCAGGCAGAAAATACGTTTGTTCCATCATGAATTGCCCGGACATGACCGCGTGCGACGTCTGGTCGGAAAAACAAACCCAGATGCAGCCAGGCGGAAACGCCATGGTCTCTTGCGGGCACGCTTGCTGGTAGGCCAGATCGGCCTTCATGGCGTCGTGCAGGTGCAACATGATGTGATCATAGGCACTGCGCGGGCGCTTGGTGATCTTGAGCGCGGCCATCAGCGCGGCGGAACCGGGCCACTGGCGCGGTACACGCGGCAGCATGCGCTGGGCCATATCGCCAAACGGCTCGCCCACACGCCAGACGCGCGGCTCGCCATTGGGGTTGACGTTGGTGAACACGCGCAAGATGCGCTCGCCATAATTGGGGCGTGACGGAAAAGCATCCACATGCAGACGGCTGTCGTCTTTGCGCCAGGAGGTCTGGCGGGTTTCTACCCGATGCAAACGCAGACTGGTTGGGGCGGTTCTGAGCTTGCCGGTGTACTCCGGAAACAAGGCCCGCACCAGCGTATCTGCGGTATTGAAGTAACGGGTGATCAAGCCTCGCACTGCGTTTTCATTGTCCGCACCACCCAGTACGCCGTGGAGTTTGCCATTGGCTTGATCCAGGCTGATGTTCTTGCGCTCCGGGTCGGCAATTGCCGGGTCCAGCAACCGTTTTTCAGCCTCGGTCACCGTAAAACCGCCCTGCGGGAAAAACAGCACCTGGCCTGCCTCTACAGCGGCCAGCAGCGTTTCACGCGGGGGATCAAACGGTGGGTGGGCGGCGTTGACGGTGATGATCTGGCTGGCCATGGCGCGGGTCTCCAATGAAGTTCAGACCCGCATGGTACAACAAGCGCCGTTTGCTTTTACCGCTAACCCGTGCGGCACTTTGCACCAGGGCAGCGCGGCAAGCCGCTGTGTCAGTGTCCGCTTTATATGCAATGCGGCGTGCACTGACGGGATTTTGCCGGCAGAAGGTGTTACTCTCGTGGATTAGCTCATTTTGCGCAGATGCACGCTGGCCCGTTGCCGTGCCGAGTGTACTGCGTGATGCACGATGCCGGCCGGACGGCCAGGAACGCGCAGCCAGTCAGTGACCGGAATGCGGCGATCGCCTTCACAACGAACGATCTGGTACCAGCCGGCAAGACCGGCGCCAATGGGAACGGGACGGACTTCAACGTTGAAGTCGAAATGATGGATATTGGCCACAATGGGCTCCTTTCAAAAGTCGGTATGTATTTTGCTTTTTTCAGATCGGGTAACGATCTGGTGGACTGACGATCAGGAGCTGCGAAGTGTGGGGTACGTCGGGACTTGCGACAGGCGTTTTAAGCCAGAAAGAAGTACAAACAAGGAATACCTGGAACTGCACCTGAACTGAGTCAGAGGACGCACCATAGCCGGCATTTATTGCCGTGTCAAATATATTGTGCGTCAATAGTTGCTGACAAATTCAGACGTCTCTCAATATGAAATGACAGATTGTCTTGCTAAGGGGAGTAATGCCATGAATGCAGAAGAAGTCCTTGCCAAAGAAGCAGGAGAGGGCGCGCAGGACAAGCCGCAACCCAAACGTCGCGGTCCCAGTGAAGAAGCCATTGCCAGCGCCAACCGGGCCAAGAC
>JASLES010000122.1 GCA_030151005.1 Silvimonas sp. | reverse complement strand
ACTCCTTCGGCGCTGGGCTTTGATGGGGGAGAAAGTCAAAAACAACCCCAACGGCAACGGCCTAATCGTCTGTTCGCTGGTTTTGTAGGGTGGATTCAGAGCGTAGCGACAATCCACTGCAGGCAGCCCGCTGGGCTGCGGACTGGATTCCCGCCTCCGAGGGAATGACGAAGTGGTAAGTGGTGGGCAGAGTAAACCTTCCTTGCATACAGATGGTTTGCGGGGTTGCCGTTGCTTTTGACTTGCCTCCCCTCCGGCAGCGCCGAGCATCGCAGCAAGGCGCGGGGTTTCGGCGGAGGGGTGTTTGAGGGCGTAGCCCGAGTTCCCGCAGCCAGCCGCGACTTGCGAGAAGCACAGGAAACCCCGAAGGGGCGCTGTCGCAGGGGTCGCCTTTCTTTGGTTACTTTCTTTGGCGAAGCAAAGAAAGTAACGTGCTCCGGCCACCGCCGGTATCAAAACCACCGCGCCGCCAGGCGCTGACACCCATTGCCATAGCGGCTTCCCGCTTTCTCAGAAATATCAATACGCACCAGGCAAGCGCCTCCCTCCTGCACGCAGCAGCCCCTCCCTTCAGCAAACTAATCCTTGCACTGCACCATCGAAATTTCTTGTATCCGGCAACCATGCCTTCTAGAAATGTAATCGATTACATTTAACAGAAAAATCCATGCCGCCGCGCACGCCGGATGCTCCTCAGGCTGTTTCCATCTCCGCCGTGGCAAGTCACGCCGGGGTGTCGGTGGCGACGGTTTCACGGGTACTGAACGGGCAAGCCGTCGTCAAACCGGCCACGCGTGACAAGGTGATGGCGTCGGTCAATGCGTTGGGCTATCGCGTCAATGAACTGGCGCGCAACTTGCGTACGGCAGAAAGCCGCTTGCTGCTGACACTGGTGCCCGACGTGGGCAATCCGTTCTATGCCGAGATCGTGCGGGGTATCGATACGGTGGCCAGAGAGCACAACTACTTTGTGCTGTTGTGCGATACCGGCGCCGATAGCGGCCGGGAGCAAAGTTACTTTGAACTGCTGGCACGGCGGCGGGCGGACGGTGCGATCTGTCTGGACCCCGACACCGTGCAACACGCGTTGATAGCCGCCTCGCCCGGATTGCCCTGGGTGGCGTGCTGCGAATTCGATCCAGGCGTGGCGGTGCCCTACGTAGGTATCGATAACCGGCGCGCCGCGTATGACGCAGTCACCCACTTGCTGGAACAAGGACACCGCCATGTGGCGCTGATCAACTCTGATGAAACGTGGCTGTATGCGCGGCAACGCAAGCAAGGGTGGCTGGATGCACTGAGCGCCGCCGGCATTAGCCCGACTGCCGATTGGTGTATGAACGTGGCGGGGCTGGATTACGACAGTGGCAACCGCGCGGCGCGACAATTCATGCAACAAGCTGCGCCGCCAACCGCCATTTTTGCGGTGTCAGACACGCTGGCAATCGGGGTACTGGCCGGTTTGCGGGCCGCCGGGAAACGGGTGCCGCAAGACGTCGCCGTGGTGGGTTTTGACAATATTGCGCTGGCGGCACAAGTGGAACCGGCCCTGACCACCATTGCCCAGCCCATGCGGGAACTGGGCATGACCGCGGCGCGGTTGTTGTTGCAGCGGCTGGCGCAGCCTGAGGCCAACGTGCCCGGGTTATTGCTGGATCATCAGTTGGTAGTACGACAAAGCAGTCAGGCCCTGTAACCACGCAGATCAACCAGAACGGGCTCAATCATGAGTGTTTCGGTGCGGTTTGATGACATTTACAAGGATTTCGGCCCGGTACGGGTGCTGCACGGCGTGAGCTTTGAGCTACCGCCGGGCCGCATTTATGGCGTGCTGGGTGAGAACGGCGCGGGTAAATCCACGTTGATGAAAATCCTCTCGGGCTATGAGCATGCCAGCGCCGGAGAAATCCACCTGGATGACCGCCTGGTCAACTTCAAATCCTCACGCCAGGCCGAGGGTGAAGGGGTGGTACTGATTCACCAGGAGTTCAACCTGGCCGAGCACCTGACCGTGGCGCAGAATATTTTCCTGGGTCACGAAAAGCGCAAAGGCTGGCTGCTGGATGACCGGGCCATGCGCCAGGAGGCCGCGCATTATCTGAAGCAAGTGGGGCTGGTGATCAACCCGGACACCCCGGTGCGCAATCTGATTGTGGCCGAGAAACAACTGGTGGAAATCGCCCGTGCGCTCTCTCGCCACGCACGCGTGCTGATCATGGATGAGCCCACCGCCACACTCACGCCGACTGAAACCCAGCGGCTGTTTGAACTGATGCGGCAACTGAAAGCCGACGGGGTCACGCTGGTTTATATCTCGCACAAGCTCGATGAGATTGAAGCCATTACGGACGAGATCGTCGTCATGCGCGATGGCCGGTTTATCACCCGCGCCCCCACTGAGAGCCTGACCCGGCAGCAAATGGCCAATTTGATGGTCGGGCGCGAGTTGTCAGACATGTTCCCCGACAAAACACCGCCCGCGCACGATGCCCCCGTTGCACTGGCCGTGAGTGGGCTCAGCGTACCTGGCTGGTCTGCAGACATCTCTTTTGAGGTACGGGCAGGCGAAATCCTGGGCTTTGCCGGGCTGGTGGGCGCGGGCCGCACCGAGACTTTTGAAGGCTTGCTGGGTCTGCGCAAACGCAGCGCGGGGGCCGTCAGCATGAGTGGTCAACCGGTCACCCTCAACACACCGCAACAGGCCGTGAAACTGGGCGTGACCTACCTGAGTGAAGACCGCAAGGGGAAGGGTCTGCACGTAAGCATGGGGCTGGCGCAGAACCTGACCATGCTGATGCTGGAGCACTACGCCCACCCGCTGCTGGACTTGCAAGCCGAGCGTGCCGCCATGGCGCACGCCAAAGACGAGTTTGGCATCCGCACCGGCAATCTGGCCGCGCGGGCACGTTCTTTGTCTGGCGGCAATCAGCAAAAGCTGGCGCTGGCCAAATTCCTGCATCCGGACCCGCGCGTCATCATTCTGGACGAACCCACCCGTGGGGTGGATGTGGGGGCCAAGCGGGATATTTACTTTCAGATCCACGCGCTGGCGCAGCAAGGGCGCGCGGTCATTGTGATCTCCAGCGAACTGATTGAGCTGATTGGTTTGTGCCACCGCGTGGCGGTGATGCGGGCAGGCCAGTTGCAAACCACGCTGGGCATGGACCAGCTGACTGAAGAGGAATTGATCGCCCATGCAACCGGCACTCACTGATACCCCGCGTCGTTCTGCCCGCTGGCTGGCCCGCGTGCAGGCGGTCGGGCCACTGATCGGGCTGATTATCCTGTGTGTGGCGGGCACGGCGCTTAACCGGGATTTCGCCACCGTCGACAATATGATGAACGTACTCACCCGCACGGCCTTCATCGGCATCATCGCGGTGGGCATGACGTTTGTGATCATCTCGGGCGGGATTGATCTCTCTGTGGGGTCGATGGCGGCGCTGATTGCCGGCAGCATGATTGTGCTGATGAACAAGCTGGCGGGCAGCGGCATGGCGCCCATGCTGATAGTGCTGCTGGGCATCGTGCTGGCATTGATCCTGGGCGCGCTGTTCGGGCTAATGCATGGCTTGCTGATTACCAAGGGGCGGATCGAGCCCTTTATTGTCACGCTGGGCACGCTGGGTATTTTCAGGGCGGTGCTGACCTGGCTGGCCGATGGTGGCGCGCTGACGCTGGATGACTCACTCAACAATCTGTACGGCCCGGTGTACTACGCCAGCTTGCTGGGGGTGCCGGTACCGATCTGGGTTTTTCTGATCATGGCAGCGGGCGGGGCGTTAATCCTCAATCGCACTGCGTTTGGCCGGCATGTGCAGGCCATTGGCTCCAACGAACAAGTCGCCCGGTATGCAGCCATCCGCGTCGACGTGGTGAAGATCGTTACCTACATCTTTCTGGGCTTGTGCGTGGGCGTGGCTACGGTGTTGTACGTGCCGCGCCTGGGCTCTGCGACGCCGACCACGGGCCTGTTGTGGGAGCTGGAAGCCATTGCCGCCGTGGTTGTCGGCGGTACCGCACTCAAGGGTGGCGAAGGCCGCGTCATTGGTACGGTCATCGGGGCGATTTTGCTTTCCGTCATCAACAACATTCTCAACCTCACCAGCATCATCAGCGTGTACCTGAACGCAGCGGTTCAGGGCGCGGTGATTATTGTTGTGGCGTTCCTGCAAAGGGGGCGTCGCAACGATTGAGCGAGCCACGGCTCGCAAGCCAGCACCACCGGCGACTCTGTGCAACACCACAAGGCGCATCGCGCCAGCCAAGAGGAGTAACTGCACCATGAAACGCTTTACCCTGGGATTGAGCGCCGGTGTCCTGGCGCTGGCCGCCCTGCTGACGTCACCGGCCCGCGCGGCCGATCCGGTCACATTGGGTGTTTCCATTCCAACGGCCGACCACGGTTTTACCGGCGGCATTGTGTGGTGGGCCAATGAGGCCAAAAAAGATCTGGAAAAAGCCCATCCGGGCCTGAAAATCATCGTCAAAACGGCCGCCAACGCACCGGAACAAGCCAACCAGTTGCAGGATCTGGTCACGGTCAACAAGATCAATGCGCTGGTGATCTTCCCGTATGAATCGGCCTCACTCACACAGCCGGTGGCGCAGGTGAAGAAAAAGGGCGTGTATGTCACCGTGGTGGATCGCGGCTTGACTGACACCAGCGCGCAAGACGCCTATGTGGCGGGCGACAACACCGCCTTTGGCAAACTGCCGGCCGAGTACATTGCGAAAAAACTCAACGGCAAAGGCAATATCGTGGCATTGCGCGGTATTCCGACCACGCTGGATAACGAACGTTTTGATGCCTTTACTGGCGTACTCAAGGCTTATCCGGACATCAAGGTTCTGGATGCCAAATACGCCAACTGGAATCGTGACGATGCCTTCAAGGTCACGCAGGATTACCTGACGCGCTTCAAGAATATTGATGCCATCTGGGCGGCGGATGACGATATGGCGGTCGGCGTACTGAAAGCCATCGACCAGGCCAAACGCACGGATATCAAGATCGTGTTTGGTGGCGCGGGCTCCAAAGGCATGGTCAAAACGATTCTGGATGACAGCAACAAACTGATCCAGGCGGATGTCTCGTACTCGCCCAAGTTCATCTACGACGCCGTCAAGCTGACCGCAGAAGCCCGACTCAAGGGCGAAGCGCTGCCTGCCACCACCATCATTCCATCGGTACTGATCACCAAAGAGAACGCCAAACAGTTCTATTTCCCCAACTCGCCATTCTGAGCGGGGTGACGCATGGTGCGCGGGGCGGCGTTGTAGCCCGCCCCGCGCCATCTTGAATACGGGCGACCAGAGCGCGACCCGGACGTCGTCCTCGGCGTCGCTCAGAGCACGCTCTCTTCGGGCTTCGGCATCCAGGCGGCGAGGTCGGCCAGCCGAGGGTCGTTGGAGAACATCTCGACAATGGGGATCCGAAGGCCGAGTCGTCGCTGAATGACCTCCATCTCGACCAGCTGGTTCCACAGTGAGAGGCTGACGACGACGCCAGCCCTGCCGGCACGGGCCGTGCGCCCCGAGCGGTGGAGGTACGCCTTGTGGTCCTCCGGTGGGTCGT
>JASLES010000011.1 GCA_030151005.1 Silvimonas sp. | reverse complement strand
CGCCAACCCGGTGATTGAATCCCTGCTGGACACCGACCTTTATAAATTCACCATGATGCAAGAGATCTTGCATCATCAGCCGGAAACGCAGGCGGAATACACGTTCCGCTGCCGTAACACGCCCGCGTTCGGACTGGCCATCCTCAAAGACGAAATCGACGCCCAACTGGATCACCTGTGTTCTTTGCGCTTTGCGGAAAAAGAACTGGAGTGGCTGGGCAATCTGCGCTTTATCCACAGCGATTTCATCGACTTTCTGCGGCTCTTTCAGTTGCAGCGCAAGTTCATCTCGGTAGAAGCCTCCACCACCGTGCCGGGCAATCTGGATATCCGCGTGCGCGGGCCCATGCTCCATTGCATGTTGTTTGAGATCTACGCACTCTCGATCGTCAACGAAGTGTATTTTCGCCACTTCGACCACACCACGGCCCTGGCCGAAGGTCGCAAACGCCTGGCTGCCAAGATTGA
Organism: Silvimonas sp.; assembly: GCA_030151005.1. Lineage (GTDB taxonomy): Bacteria > Pseudomonadota > Gammaproteobacteria > Burkholderiales > Chitinibacteraceae > Silvimonas. Next base: position 38,441 of record JASLES010000011.1, on the reverse strand, counting down.
GCTCCTGCGTGAGTTTGGCCAGCAGCCGCAAGAACGTGCCAACTTCATCTTCTTTGACTTTGGCACGCGCCGCCGTTTCAGCCGCGACTGGCAAGAAGAAGTTGTCTCTACCCTGGCGCGCGACGCCAAGCCGTATATGCGCGGCACCAGCAACCTCTTGCTGGCCATGCGCCACGGCCTGACGCCCATCGGCACCATGGCGCACGAATACATGCAGGCCTTCCAGTGTTTTGGCTCCCGCCTGCGGGATTTCCAGAAGAACGCACTGGAACACTGGGTGCGCGAATACCGGGGCGACCTGGGCATTGCGCTGACCGACGTGGTCGGCATGGACGCTTTCCTGAGGGATTTTGATCTGTATTTCTGCAAGCTGTTTGACGGCCTGCGGCATGACTCGGGCGATCCATTCATCTGGGGCGAGAAGGCCATCGCCCATTACGAGAAAATGCGCATCGACCCCTCGACCAAGCAACTGGTGTTCAGCGATGGCCTGGACCTGCAACGCGCCATTGCGCTGTACCGCCACTTTGGCGCGCGCACCAAACCCTCCTTTGGCATTGGCACCAATCTGACCAACGATTGCGGTCTGGAGCCGCTGCAGATTGTCATCAAACTCACCCGCTGCAATGGCCAGTACGTGGCCAAGGTGAGCGACAGCCCAGGTAAAGGGATGTGTGAGGACGTGAATTTCCTCAACTATCTGTGCGATGTGTTTGATATTCCGAATCGGGAACTGGTGTTGCCGCATTAAACATCAATGACCATGAAAAAGGCCGGCAAATGCCGGCCTTTTTCATGGTCTGGGAGCTGCGGATTTTATGTTATGCCGCAGTTTGCCCCGCCATCTGCTGCGCCTGAATCGCGGTCAGGGCAATGGTAAACACAATGTCATCGACCAGCGCACCACGGGACAGATCGTTCACCGGCTTGCGCAGGCCCTGCAACATGGGGCCGACGCTGACCACGTGTGCGCTGCGCTGCACGGCCTTGTAAGTGGTGTTGCCGGTGTTCAGGTCCGGGAACACAAACACGGTGGCCTGGCCCGCCACCTTGCTGCCTGGCGCTTTTTGCGCGGCAACGTCGGCGGTAGAGGCCGCGTCGTATTGCAGCGGGCCGTCCAGCAACAGTTCCGGGTGTTTGACGTGGGCCAGTTCCGTGGCTTCGCGCACTTTGTCCACATCAACCCCCGCGCCAGATTTACCGGTGCTGTAGCTAATCATGGCCACTTTGGGATCAATCCCGAAAGCCGAGGCGCTGTCCGCGCTTTGTTTGGCAATCTCGGCCAGTTGCTCTGCCGTGGGGTTGGGGTTGATGGCGCAGTCGCCGTAGACCAGCACCTGGTCCGGCATGAGCATGAAAAACACGGACGACACTATCGACGAGCCCGGCGCGGTCTTGATCAGTTGCAGCGCAGGGCGCACGGTGCTGGCAGTGGTGTGGATGGCGCCAGAGACCAAACCATCCACCTTGTTCACGGCCAGCATCATGGTGCCCAGCACCACAGAATCCCCCAACTGTTCCAGCGCCTGAATATCCGTCAGGCCCTTGCTCTTTCTGAGTTCCACCATGGGCGCCACGTAATCCTGGCGGATTTCATCCGGGTCCAGGATTTGCAGGCTGGCCGGCAACTGTACGCCTTGCGCGGCGGCCACAGCTTCAATGGTGGCACGCTTGCCCAGCAGTACACAGTGAGCAATGCCTTTTTCTTCACACACCACGGCAGCCTTGATGGTGCGTGGCTCTTCGCCCTCTGGCAGGACAATGCGTTTTTTGTGGGAGCGCGCTTTCTGGATCAGCTGATAGCGGAATGCCGGCGGCGACATGCGGGTAGATGGCGCCACCTTCACCGCGTTCATCAGGTGGACGGTACCCAACTGGTCCGCCACGGCATCCAGCACCAGATTCATGCGTTCAGTGTCGTCGGCAGCGACGGCGGGCGGCACGCGGCTGATGCGTTCGGCGGTGCCGTAACTGTCCGTGTCGGTACGCAAAACCGGAATACCACTCTTGAGCGCCAGCGTAGCCAGCGCCTGAATGCGTGGGTCCGGCGTGCTCGAATGCGTCAATAACAAACCAGCTAACTGGATGCCACTGCTGGCGGCCAATGCGGTCGCCAGCATCACGTCGTCGCGGTCACCGGCGCTGACGATCAGCGCACCCGGCTTCATGCGCTCAACCACTTCGGGCACGGAACGTGCACTGATCACGGTTTCTTGTACCCGGCGGGTAGCGAGTTCGCCTTCAATCAGGATTTCTGCGTTAAGGTGGCGCGCGACATCCAGCGTGCGCGGGGCCATCAGGCTGGCGTCGTATTTGATGACGCCCCATAGTGCAATGCCGTCCAGTTCATATTGGGCGGAAGCCGCATCAAAACTGGCCGGGGCTTTGTTGAAGATCACCCCCGCTACGCGGCGGCCTTCGTTCTGCAACTGGCGGCCAGTGACGCGGGATTCTGCCGCCGCACCAGGCACAGACGCATTGGAGACCAGGATGATCTCTGCCTGCATGCTGCGGGCAATTTCATCATTAAGCCGCGCCGTTACCGGGTTGCTGGCATCAATGTGCAGACCCTCAATCACCAGCACGTCCACACCTTGTGCGGCGGTCATGCACAGGCCAACTACGTCTTCCAGCAATTCATCATTCTGGCCGGCCACCACTCGCGCAACCACCTGCGCGGTCGAGAGCGGCGTGGGGCTTTTGATGTGGCAGATGGTGTTGGCAAAGTGGGTAGAGCGCTCGATGTCGCCGTGATCCTGGCCCACCGGTTTCACAAAGCCCACTTTCAGGCCCTGATGTTGCAGGGCACGCACCACGCCTAGCGATACGGAAGTCAGCCCCACGTTTTGCCGGGTCGGCGCAATCAAGAATGTCTGCATTTTGAGTGTCCTGTGCTCACCGCGCGGGGCGGCTGGTTTCGGCCAGGCCTGAACGGGATCACCGCTCGCCATTGAATGCCGTTGGTATAGTTTATACGCGATTAAACGGTCTTTTGGCGGGCGTACCACCGCGCCAGCGGCCACCGTTAATTGAGCAAGATCATGCCTTGTTCGGGTTCACCTTGCTTTGGGAAAAGGCAAATGAATTGAAGCGCTTGCCGTGAATAGTGGTTTGACATTCCGGCCGATATGCCAACGTCACTATTGCGGTGCAACATCAAACTTGCGACAACCGGGCACGCTCCTCGGCATACCAGGCTTGCTGACCCTCGTCGGTGAAATTGGCTGCCAGTGCGTCAGCCTCGGCCAGCGCGTTACCGCTGGCGGCCGTATCGCCCTGAAGTTGCAAGGCATGGGCCAGTACCAGCCGTAAAAAGGCTTCGTCTACCGGCGCAGGTTCATGCTGCGCAATCAATGTCAGGCCGGCCAGCGCGTGCTCGTGCGCGGCCCCGCCCTGAGCGATCTTGTTATGCACCAGCGCCAGCAGAAAATATGCGCGCGCCTGGTTGAGCCAGGTTCCGGCGCGCTGCCAGAACAGCAAGGCGGCTTCTGCTGCCCGGAGCATCAAGAGGGTTTGCGCGTCTTCCAGTACTGGTTCGTCCAGCAATTGGGAGGCCAGATTGTTGCTGGCCACCGCCAGCGCGCGATCACTGCCAGACCCCGCATCAGAAGCCCCGGCCAGTTGCAGCAAGGCGTCATAAAGCTGGGCCGCTTGCGCCAGGCGCTGGCCAGCGACAAGGCCCTGGACCAGTTGGGCACAGAAACGGATATGCGTCACCAGGGCTTGCGCGGGTGCCAATGCAATCAGACGGCTCTGGCTGGTGAGCGCGGCAGCGGCATCGCCAGCCAGCCATTGAGCGACCGCCACGCTCATCAGCACACCGGAACGGTCAGCGTCAGCAGGCAGCTGCGCCGACACGGCTTCTGCCATCTGGCGTGCGGCGGACCAATCATGCAGATGCTGACCAAATACATGAGTTGCCAGGCGTAGCAAATCGGCAGCGTCTTGCGCGTTGTCGGCCTGATGAGCCACCTTGCGCAAAACCTCGGCCACCTGTTGCGGTTGGCGAGCATGGTCTTTCCAGCCTTGCTCGATGACCTCTGCCAGACTCATGGCTTGCCACTCCCGGATATGTCGATGTCCTGCCAGTGTAGTCGCCCCGCGATACTTGCTGCCACGTCACCGTGATGGCCGCTATTGGGCACACTTTTGCAAAGAACCGGCACCATTGCGGTGCCAGGATGGGTCATGTGTAGCGCGGAGTATCACATCTGCCTTTCGGGCTTTGACCCATCTCAAACAATGCTGGCAAAGTGTGCCGCTAACCCAAGCAAAATCGCTTTAGAACAGCCCAAAAGGCCAGAACACCATGACTACTTCCAGCAATCCGCTGCTGCAAGACTGGGCCACCCCGTACCAGCTGCCGCCGTTTGATCTGATCAAGGCCGAGCATTTTGCGCCGGCGTTTGACACCCTGTTTGCAGAACATCTGGCCGAAATCGACGCTATTGCGGCCAACCCCGCTGCGCCCGATTTTGCCAACACCCTGGCCGCGTTTGATGCCGCCGGCGCGCGCCTGACCCGCGTGCAACTCCTGTTTGAAAACCTCACCCTGTCTGAAGCCAGCCCGGCCTTGCAGGCCGTTGAACTGGAAATGGCGCCCAAACTGGCGGCGCATACCAGCCGCGTAGGCATGCATGAAGGCTTTTTTGTGCGCCTGGATGCCATTTACCAGGCACGCCAGCAACTGGAACTGACCGAAGAAGAGCGCCGCCTGCTGGAGCGCGTGTACACGGATTTTGTCCGTACCGGCGCCAAACTGGCCGGCGCGGATCGCACGCGCTTTGCCGCCATCGCCAGCCGTATTGCCGAACTCTCTGCCCAGTTCAGCCAGAACGTGCTGGCCGATGAGGCCGAATACAAACTGGTGCTGACCACAGAAGAAGAACTGGCCGGTCTGCCGGCGTTCTTGCGTGATGCCGCCCAAAGCGCTGCGCGTGAACGCAATGTGGATGGGTGCGTTATCACCTTGTCCCGCTCGCTGATCGTGCCATTCCTGAGCTACTCCACCCGCCGTGACCTGCGCGAAGCGGCCTGGAAAGCCTGGGTCAGCCGTGGCGAAACGCCGGGCCGGGAAACCAGCCCGCAAGCGCGGGAAATTCTGGCCCTGCGCCATGAAAAAGCCATCTTGCTGGGTTACAAGAATTTTGCCGATTTCGCGCTGGTTGATCGCATGGCCGGCACGCCAGAAGCCGTCTACGCGCTGCTGGAACAAGTGTGGGAACCGGCCAAGCGCCGCTGCGCGGCAGAGAAGACCGAGCTTGAAGCCATTGCCCGCAAGCTGGGCGAGCCAGACACCGTGCAAGCCTGGGACTGGTTCTATCTGGCCGAAAAAGTACGCGCCGCCAAATATGATCTGGATGACGCCGAGATCAAACCGTATTTCAGCCTGGATGCCATGCTGGGCGCGGCGTTTGATTGCGCGGGCCGCCTGTTTGGCCTCTCTTTTACAGAACGCAAAGACGTACCGTTGTATCACCCGGATGTCCGCCTGTTTGAAGTCAGCCGCGACGGCGCCGTGATGGGGCTGTTCTTGTCTGATAACTACGCCCGTGCCAGCAAACGCGGCGGTGCGTGGATGCATATCTATCGCGGCCAGTCACGCAATGGCGAAACCAAACTGCCGGTGGTGGTCAACAACAACAACTTTGCCAAGGCCAGCAACGGCCCGACATTGCTGAGCTTTGATGACGTGCGCACGCTGTTCCATGAGTTCGGCCACGGTCTGCATGGGCTGTTGTCTAACGTCACCTACAATCGTCTGGCCGGCACCAATGTGCCGCAAGACTATGTAGAACTGCCGTCGCAACTGCTGGAGAACTGGGCGCTGGTGCCGGAGGTGCTGGAAAAACATGCCCGTCACCATGAAACCGGCCAGATCATCCCGGCAGAACTGGTCAAGCGCATTCAGGCCTCGCGAACCTTCAACCAGGGTTTCGAGACCGTGCGCTACACCGCGTGCACGCTGATCGACCTGGCATTGCATCAGCAGACTGATCCGGACGGCGTGGATATCGGGGCGTTTGAGGCCACCGAACGCGCACGCCTTGGTGTACCGCCGGAGGCCGGCATGAATCACCGCCTGCCGCACTTCCGTCATCTGTTTGCAGATGAATGGTATGCCGCCGGTTACTACGTCTACATGTGGGCGGAAGTGCTGGAAGCGGAAGCCTTTGATGCCTTTGAAGAAGCCGGCAACGCGTTTGATCCGGCCCTCTCGGACAAGCTCTACCGCTACATCTACAGCGCTGGCAACAGCCGCGAGCAAAAGCTGGCTTTCCGCACCTTCCGCGGCAAAGAGCCGGTAGCCGCGCCCATGTTGCGCAAACGCGGGCTGATCGAGGCCTGACTGCCCACTCACGCAAGATACGCCGGCCCGGGTGGCCGGCGTATCGGCGCGTACCCGCACGACACATTGCCGCAAAACAATAACAACAAGAACCGCACCATGATCTCCACCCTTTTCAAGCACTGGCCGGCCTGTGCCTTGCTGGCGCTGGCCACGCTGAGTATGCCGGCGCAGGCCAACAACAATACTTGTGCCGCGTTGCACGTACCCGATGGCACGAGCGTGGTCTTCAACGGCACGCTCGACGATCCGCTCTGGCAAGCCGCCACCGAGTACGACCAGTTCTGGGAATACCAGCCGGTCGATGGCCAGGTCGCGCCGGTACGTACCACCGTGCGCGTGCTGTACGACGCCAAGGCGGTTTACTTTGGCATCCGCGCATATGACCCGCACCCGGAAAACATCCGTGCGCCGCTGGTCCGTCGCGACAACGTCAAGACCAACCAGGATTTTGTGGCGGTGTATCTGGACCCGATTGGCGCAGGTAAATCCGCCATGTTCGTGCGGGTGAACCCGCGCGGGGTGATTGCCGACGGCACGTATAGCGCAGACACCGATAACGCCGACTTCTCGCCGGACTTTGAAGTCGATGCCCGCGCTGTCATGCTCAAGGACGGTTACTCTGCGGTGATCCGTATACCGTTTACCGAACTGCGCTTTACCGACAATGCCACCAAAAGCTGGCAGTTCCAGGTCATGCGCAGTTATCCGCGGGATCAAGCCTATCTGTTTTTGAGCGTGCCGCTGCTGCAAACAGCCACCAATATGCTGGCCCTGATGACGCCGCTGGATCAGCTTAAAGCCGCTGCGCCCAGCAACAATCTGTCGGTCCGCCCGCAGTTCACCTTGCGCGCAGATCGTGACAGCGTGGCGGGCATGCCGGCGCAGCAATCCCAACATCTGGATGCCGGGTTTGATCTGAAATGGCAGCCCAACGCGGCCTGGGTGGTAGACGCCACCTTCAAGCCGGATTTCTCGCAGATCGAACTGGATGTCCCGCAACTGACCAGCAACGCGCAATTTGCCCTGCAGCTGCAGGAAAAACGCCCGTTCTTTCTGGAAAGCAGCGATATCCTGGAATCCCCCACCTTGATGAATGAACAAGGTGGTAACGGCCCCAAAGCGCTCTACACCCGCGCCATTACCCAGCCTGACTGGGGTCTGCGCGCCACGCGACGGGACGACAACACCGAAGCCACCATCATGGCCGCCAATGATACCGGTGGCAGCCAGGTGCTGATTCCACACGCGTTCACCACAGATACGGTGAATCAGCCGGAGTCTGACGTCGCCTTTGGCCGCGCCCGCATGTATCTGGACAACCTTTCCATTGGCGGGCTGTTTACTGCACGCAATTATGCTGGCGGGTTGGGAGACAACGCGGTCATTGGCCCGGATGTCGTCTGGCGCTCCGCCCAAGGTGATCGTGTGCGCGCACAGTGGCTGGTCTCCAGCACCTCTGCCCTGGCCGGCGATGATGGCCTGTTGCACAAGGGTGCCGCACAAGGCGGTTCAGACTTGCTGGTGGACTGGATTCGCAAGACACCAGACTGGGAGCCGTCGCTGACTTATCAGCAGGTCTCGGATCATTTTCGGGACGACACCGGCTTTTTCGGGCAATCCGGCTACCGGCAAGTGACCGCGCAACTGGTACAGAGAACGCGTCTGGGTAGCGACTGGAGCGAGATCGACCCCTACGTGCAAGTCCAGCAATCTGTCACCACCGACGACGGCAGCACGGTGCAGCGCCTGTTTGCGCCCGGTTTTACCCTCTACGGCCCGCACAACACGTCCATTGAACTGGAATACCATCCGGCCATGGCACAACGCGTGGCAGCGGGTGACCAGTTGCACAGCTTCAACCAGGTATTGCTGGACGTGCAATCCAACCCGGCCGCCTGGTTTCCGTATCTGGAAGCCAAGACCATTCTGGGCGACCAGGTCGATATTGATAACGACCGCGTCAGCCCGGGTGTTTACACCCTGATCGACGCGCGTTTCAGGGCGCTGGACCGGCTGGAAATCGAGCCCCGTTTTGAGCAAACCGTACTGCGCGGGCCGGATGGCAATACCGCGTTGCGCGACACCGCCGTGCAATTGCTCAGCGTGTTGCATTTCACGGGGCAAGACTCTGCGCGCGCCATCCTGCAGCGCGAAACCACGCGCCGCAATGCCATCCTGGTGACGGATGTTGCGCCCTCGTATTACCAGAGTGACTCGGTGTCACTGACCTATGCCCACCGCTGGTCTGCGCTCAAGGTCTGGTATCTGGGCGCCACCTGGAGCCAGAATATCGAAACCGGAAGTAGCACCACACGCGATGCTGAGGTGTTCACCAAGTTTCAGTTTGAAATCTGATCCCCAACAAAAAACCGCAGCATACGCTGCGGTTTTTTGTTGGGCTGCTAACGGCCAAGGTCAGACGGCGGCTTTCTTGAGCAGGACATACAACTCGTCCTTGATGCGCAGTTTTTCTTTTTTCAGGGACTCCACCTCCAGATCGTTGTAGCCGGGCACGCGGGTTTCGATCTGTTTGATGGCGTGATCCAGTTCGTTATGCCGATTGAAAAGCCGCGTGAAATGCGGGTCGGTATTCTTCATGCTGGAGATCAACTCACGGTACTCAGGGAACATGCGGTGCTCCTCTCTGGGCGGGAAACCTCCAACCTAGCGCGCCCGCCCTGGCCGTGCGCTGATCCGGATCAAGGCCAGTAGCGCGCCTGTACCGGCGCAAAGGCCGGATGCTGCTCAATGCGCGTCAACAGCGCGCTGAACGCTGGGCGAGATGCCTGTAAATGCGCCCGTGTTCCCGACCATTTGGACACCACCACCGCCAGAAAATCCAGCGCCCCCGGTGCGGGGCCATTCAGAAAGGGCGTGGCCGGCCAGTGGTCGGCAAAGATGTCCCAAAGTTCGTGTAACCGCAAACGTGTGCCCAGCTTGATGGCGGCGAGCGTGTTTTCATCGGCCTCTACCACCCAGCGCTCCGGGTAATCGATCACACCAATGGCCGCATAACAATTGGCGGCGATGTACACCAGACCCCGGATCGCCTGCGCCTGATCGGATAAATCAGTGGGCAACAAACCGCTATGCGGATAAGCCAGCCCCAGATGAACCAGAATGGCAGCGCTTTCGGTCATGACGCTGCCATCTGGTAAGACCAGCGTGGGAATTTGCGCGAGCGGGTTGACCCGTTTGAGTTCATCCAGCCCGGCACCGGGCTCCCACGAGGCGGCATCGACAACTTTGTACGGGACATCCAGCAGGGCTAAAGCCGCTTCAATGGCAGCGGCGCCGGAGGTTTTGGTGCCATAGAGGGTGTACATGGCGGGGATCATCTTGTCAGGACCGAACCGTCAGTTTAGGACATTGCTGTTTTGCTGAATGGTCTGGATGACGCCCAGCCATGTCACGACCAGATGCCGCTCGGTGTAGCCTGGATGGCGCGCAGCGGGAATCCGGGGCGGCTGACCTTGTTCATATTGCTGTGGGTGTTAGCGCCTTGCGGCGCGGTTGTGAAAAGCATTTGATACCGGCGGTGGCCGGAGCACCCTACTTTCTTTGCTTCGCCAAAGAAAGTAGGCAAAGAAAGGCGACCCCAGCCGGGCGGCCCTCCGGGCTTCCCTTAGTCGGTCGGGAGCCTGGGGTCTCCCTCCCTTCTTCGGCGCTGGGCTTTAATGGGGGAGGAAAGTCAAAAACAACCCCAACAACAACAACCCCAAGGCAACGGCAACGGCAACGGCCAACTCAACGCGCATCCTACTGACTCGTCATTCCGGCCTTGAGCCGGAATCCAGTTGCGATGTCTGCATGCTCTTCAGAATGAATTCAGAGTGATGGCGGTCATCCGCCGCAAGCAGCCCGTTGGGCTGCGGACTGGATTCCCGCCAAGGGGGCCGCCGAGGTCGGGAATGACGAGGTGGTGGGCAGGGTAAACCATTCTTGCGCGCAGACGGTTTGCGGGGTTGGGGTTGCTTTTGACTTGCCTCCCCTCCGGCAGTGCCGAGCATCGCAGCGGGGCCCGGGAATTCGGCGAGGGGTGTCTGAGCGAAGCGAGTTCCTGCCCCTCGGGGGTACCCCCACAAAGATGGTCATCCCATCGAATGAACGTGGCAGCGGGGCGAGAGCCTGCCGGGCCACGCGAGAAGCGCAGGGAACCCGAAGGGCGCTGTCGCAGGGTCGCCTTTCTTTTGGTTACTTTTCTTTGGCGAAGCAAAGAAAGTAGGGTGCTCCGGCCACCGCCGGTATCAAAACCACTGCGCCGCAAGGCGCTACCACGCCCATATCGCATATGGTGGATTGTCGCCAAGACCCCGAATCCACCCTACGCAACTAGCATTCACAACAACACCAACCAGGCCAGCCTCCCCGGATTCCCGGCCAACCCGCTGCATCTGTCATCCGGTACATCCAATGGCTTTGTGGGGATACCCACCAAGGGGCACGGCCTCCAGCCGGGCTACACCACTACATCACCCCCAACGCCCGCCCAACATAATTACGCGGCACCTGGGGCTTGGGCACGCGCACGGCAAACCAGCGGCGCACATCCTGCTCCAGCGCAATGCCGTGCATGAAGTTGTACAACGCCTTGTTCAGCGCCTCTCCCATGAGGTTGTGATCGACCCCCGTTGGATCGACAAAACCGACGTCGTTGGTGGCAAAGGTGATTTCTGGCAGCGGTTCCAGCGTGATGCCATATTCCTGCGGGTTCTGGCCGACCGGTGAATGCACGGTACAGGCAAAGCGGTGAAAGAAGCCGGACTGGATGCAGCCCTCTTCAAACAACTGGCGCACGTATTCCAGCGCGTCGACCGTGTCCTGGACGGTTTGGGTCGGAAAGCCATACATCAGGTAAGCGTGAACCAGTACACCAGCCTCGGTAAACGCCCGCGTAACGCGCGCTACCTGCTCCACCGAGACGCCCTTTTTCATCAGCTTGAGCAACCGGTCTGACGCCACTTCCAGTCCGCCAGAGATCGCAATACAGCCGCTATCTGCCAACAACTGGCACAGCTCGGGCGTGAACGATTTCTCGAACCGCACGTTGCCCCACCAGGAGATAGAGAGATTACGCCGCAGCAGTTCTTCCGCCAGCGCTTTAAGCGCTTTGGGTGGCGCGGCTTCGTCCACAAAGTGAAAACCGGTCTGGCCGGTTTCCGCCACAATGCGCTCGATCCGGTCGACCAGTTCTACCGCAGAGGCATTCTCGTAGCGAGAGATGTAATCCAGACTAACGTCGCAAAAGCTGCATTTTTTCCAGTAACAACCATGTGCGACGGTGAGTTTGTTCCAGCGCCCGTCTGACCACAGCCGATGCATGGGGTTGAGCATGTCCAGCAGCGACAGATACTTGTGCAGCGGCAAGCCGTCCCAGGTGGGTGTGCCCACTTCGGCAAACGGTACATCCGCTTCCATCATGTTGATGTACTGGACCTTGCCTTGGTCATTGCGCACAAACGTGCGCACCAGCCGCTGTTGCGAGCGCTTGCCTTCAAGATGCTCCAGCAGCGCCAGCAAAGGGCGCTCGCCAGCATCCAGCGTCACATAATCCACGTAATCAAACACGCGCGGTTCTTTGAGTTCGCGCAGTTCGGTATTCACAAACCCGCCGCCCAGCCCGATCACAATCGACGGGTCATGCGCCTTGATGGTCTGCGCAATGCGAAACGCGGCGTACACCGCGCCCGGGAACGGCACCGACAGCAGTACCAGCGTGGGTTTGTGCTGTTCAATGGCCGTCAGCGTCAGGGTGCGCAAGGTGTCATCGACCAGATTAGTCGGTGCGGTCAGCGCTTGGGCCAAAGGATCAAATGTCGGCTGGCTTTGCGCCAGCGATTCGGCATAACGCACAAACTCGAAACGCGGGTCGACCGCTTCACGCAGCACGTCGGAAATATCGTTCAGATACAGCGTGGCCAGATGGCGGGCGCGGTCTTGCATGCCCAGCGCGCCAAACGCCCAGGCCAGCGGATCGCCGCCATCTTCATCGACATACACCTCCAGCGACTCAAAACGCGGGCCTTCTGGCAAGAAATTGCGGTTGCAGATGCGATGCCCCAGCGTGGAATCCCGCCCTTGCAAAAATCCGACGGTGGCGTCAATGGTGGCCAGATAACGCTCAAATTGCTCGCAAAACTGGTAGACAGCCGCGCTGCGCTGGCGCGCCGGAATATGGGTCTGGATGTGATCAAACAGCTGCTGCAAACCGGCGCGGCTAAACAGCGTCAATACCAGGTCCAGCGCCAGATCATGCTGAAACGCCGTCACATTGCGGGAGCGCAGAAAGCCGGTCAGATACGCGGTAGACGGATACGGCGTATTCAATTGCGTCATGGGCGGGATCAGCGAGAGCACGCGGGTGGTCATTGGACACTCCGGATGATCAGGCCGCCACAGGGGCGGTTACAGCAAACAGACATAAGATTCTCTACACGCGGGACAGGGCGGATTGTCACACGAACTTGTCATTACAACGGTATATTCTGGCCTGCCAGCCGCCCGCTGGCAGCCTCTATTATACCTGTTCGCACCGGGCCTTCCGGCCCGCTGGAGCCCGCATGACCCCACGCCACTTTCTCTTCGCCGCGCTGACTCTGGTCAGCGCCCTGGCCGCTGCCGATGAACAGATCTGCCAGGGCCGCAATGATCTGCCGCGCGTGCTGGAACACGTGTGCTACAGCGGCAAGCCGGATGCGATCAGCTGTCCGTACCATGATGACGCGTTCGGGATTTTTGAGAACAACCGCGCGCCGTATCACTACTTGCTGGTACCACGGCAGAAGGTTTGCGGCATCGAGAACGAAGCGCTGTGGCAAAGCGGTACGCATGACTGGTTTGCCGAAGCCTGGCGGCTGCGTCACCTGTTTGCCGAGGCCAAACCGGTCAGCGGCGGTGTACCGCTAGAGCGCGTGGGCATCGCCATCAACGCTATCCCTGGTCGCAGCCAGGGGCAGTTGCATGTGCATATCAGTTGCGTGGAACAAGGTGTGGCAAAGCAACTGGCCGCGCACGCCAGCCAGTTTAATGACACCTGGCAACCGCTGGATCTGACCACAACAGACGGTGTGCAGCACTATCTGGCGCGGCGGCTGGCCGGCCCGCAGATTGATCCGGATGTCTTTGCCAGCCTGGCCCACGCGCACCCGGAACTGGCTGCAGACAAAGGCAACATCACCGCCTTTGCCGCCAGCGTGGCAGATGGCAACACCAGCCGCCCGCTGGTGCTGATTGGTCACTACAGCGATCACAATCAGGGCCACGCAGAAGATCTGCTGGATGGCTGCGGCAATGTGCAAGCCGAGCCCAAACCGCAGCAATAAGCTCAGCCCAGCATGCTCGACCAGGCCGACAGTAACAACAATACCGCCAGGGCCTGATTGAGCCAGCGCCAGTGCTGTGGCGAGCGCATCAGCACGGCCACACCCCGCCCCGCCAAGGCCCACAACCCCATACACACAATGGCGGCAAGGCAGAAGATCAGCGCCATTTGCGCCACGCGTGTGGTTTTATCCGGGCCGTTGCCGGCAAACACGCTGACCACGGCCAGAGCCATCATCCAGACCTTGGGGTTGACGATCTGCAGCCCGCCACCCGCCAGCATGCCCAACTGGCCACGCCCGGTTTCCCCGGCTTGCGGCACGGCGGGCGGGTGACGAAACAACAACCAGGACAAATGCGACAACCACGCTAGCGCCAGCCATTTTGCAGCGGTCTGGATGTCCGGGTGCGCCATCAGCACATTGCCCAGCCCCCAGCCGGTGAAGAGCACAATCATGGACGCCGCCACACAAATACCGATGGTCAGTCGCAAGGCTGGCCACAGCCCAAAGCGGGCGCTGCTGGAGAGCACCAGAATATTGGCCGGCCCCGGCGTGATCGACGCCACCAGGGCAAAGAAGGTAAACGGCAACAGGGATTGCATGATCGGCTCCTAGGTACGAGCCGTTATTCTGCGAACCGGTGCGCTGTCAGTCTGGAAGCTTTGTGCAAATGCGGCGGTAGTGTGCCGGGCTGAGGCGATAGGCGCGCTGGAACCAGCGGCCAAAATGGCTTTGGTCAGCAAAGCCCAGGCCGGCGGCGACTTCTGCCGGCGTGTCGCCCAGCGCCAGCCGGGTGCGGGCACGGGCTAGCCGTAACTGGATCAGATACGCATGCGGTGCCACGCCGAAGGCGGCCTTGAAAGCGCGCGTCAGACGGAAACGATCCGTGCCGGCCCTTTGTGCCAGTGCATCCAGCCCGACGTCTTCCATGTAATGGGCGTGCAGATAATCCCGCGCACGCCAGGCGGCGGCGGGCAAGTGGGCATCGGGTTGGGTTTTACGCCAGGACAGGTGGCCGGTCAGGCTGCCCAGCAAGCGATCCAGGCTGGCTTCCCGGACAATGCGCATTTCCTGGTGATGCAGAGCGTTGAACGCACCCATGGTCGCCAGCGCCAGCGCAGGGTCGTCCGACAGCGTCTGGGCAAAACCCATCTCAAAGCCGCCGGGTGTGTCTTCAAACAACGTGGCCATGGTGCCACGCAGCCAGTCCGGATCGATATAGAGGGTGTAGTAGGTGAACCCGTCTTTTTCCGGCGCGTTGCCGTCGTGGATTTCACCGGGCTCCAGCAAGAATACGTGGCCGGGGGTGCTGTTGACGCGATTGCGCCGGCAGTTAAATTGCTGCACACCCTGGCGGGTTACGCCAATCACATAGGTATCGTGCCAGTGCGGGTCATAGGCATGACCCTCGAAGTGGGCGTGCATGGTCTCAATGCGGGTTTGCGCATCTTGCCGCAAATCCAGCCAGTCACTCGCCCCCATGTTGTCCGTGCCCCCCAATGCGCTCTGTTGAGAGCTTATATGGGGTCGGTCACGAATTTCTAGAATATTCGTGCAGCATAACCAGGATAACCGGTCATGCTGCGCGCCCATAGAGGGTTAGTGGCAAGTGCCGCCGGCCTGCCACAACGAAGGCGTCGCGGCCGGGTTCCAGTTGGCGCCGGCGTAATCGGTCTGGGTGACGAGCGCGGTGTAGTTCTTGCCATTGAAGCCGACCACCGCCCCCACGGCGTAGCTGCCACCGTCTTGCCAGGCTGGGCACCCGCCTGCGGAAGGCGCCGGTTGCGGCGCGGGCATGGGTGCCGGCGGTGTCGTTGCACTACCGCCGCAACCCCCGACCACCGCCCAGGGTTCGCCACTGCCGCTGGGGCCACTGCTATTGGCCGGGTTGTTGCCCTGGGTCCACCAGTTAGCCTTGTAGTTAACACCGCCCGTACTCACCAGCGCGCCGCCGGTATAGGCGGTATTGGCATTCCAGGCGGCATAACAACCCGCAGCGGGCGTTGGTGTGGGCGTTGGTGTGGGCGTTGGCACCGGTGTAGGCACCGGTGTGGGGCCAGGTGTTGGTGCAGCGGTTGGCGTGGGCGCGGGTGTCGGCGTACTTGCGCCGCCGCCGGTCTGCGCCGCCTGGAACAGGTGCAGAAACTGGAAATTGATCTGCGTGGTATCAGAAAAATCGTCCTTGCTGCCCGTCCCTGTGCGATCCCGCTGCAAGGCCCAATAGCTGAGCAGCCCCAAGCCGTTCTGCCGGGCAAAACCGGCGACGGTGCTGGCATCGTTGGTGCTGAATACCTCAGACGAATCATCGTTGACGCCAATCATTGGCGTAATGCCGATCATGGCCCACAACTCGCCACCGGTTTTGCCGGGGAACACGTTTTTGAGCTGGGCATAGGTGGCCGTGGCCGAGCCCGTCGCCACCTTGCCCATATTGCTGATGCCGCAGTTGCTGTCGCAATAATCCATGGTCATCAGATTGACCATGCTGACATTCACCCCGGCCAGCGCAGCCGATTGCACGGCGGCCAGACCATTGCTGTCCAGCCCGTTTTGCGCCACCGGCAAAGTAAACGACACATACAAAGACGGATAGCGCTGCTGCAACTGCAAGATGGCAGCATTGCGGACCGTGTTCAGACCACCCTTGGCCAACTGGCTGCCTTCGACATCAAAATCGATAGCACGCACGCCGGTGGTTTGCAGTATCCCGGCAATCAGGTTGGCCATCTGGGTGCTGGTACAGGCGGCTTCCAGATAAGTACCATCTGCGCCGCCAAAAGAAATGATCACGCGCCCGCCTGCAGCCTGAAACGCGGTCAGATCGCTTTGCATTTGCGAGACCGAGTTATCCACGGCGCAGCCACCGCTGGACACCAGAAACGCCAGCGTGGCGCTTTGCAGGCCAGCCTTGGTGTGAGCGTCCATCAGGCTGGTAATGGCGTAACTGCTGTTGCCATAAGCCCAGGTCATGAAGTACGGCGAGACATCCAGCGCCATGGCCGGTGCTGCGCCGCCGGCCAGCGCCAACGCGCACACCAGTGCCTTCAGGCGTGTGCTGCCGCTACGTTCACTCATGCTCTCCACCCTTGGGCTGGTTTATTTTCTGTCTTTGAAAACGTTTTCAAGAAACTGACAGAAGCCTATATAAGGGTGGGTGTTTTGAGCAAGGCCCGCTGCCTGCCCTATCCGGTTTGAGCGATGAACGGCAAAAGCCGCTGATTTACATACCATTTTGTATGTAACCCGCGGTGCTGCCCCAAAACAAAAACGGCAACCACCCGGTTGCCGTTTTTGTTATCCATCACGCCGTTTGGCGCAGGGCACGACCTGGATTAGCAGCTACCCTTGTCGATCAGACTGCACTGGCGCGAATACGCCGGCGAGCGAATCGCATCACGGGTCAGAGTATTGACCGGCACGCCCAGCTCAGCCGAGTAGCTTTCCGCAGAGCGGATGGCTTTCTCGGTATGGGAGAAATTGTTGCGCACGCCAGCGCTCACCAGCTTGCCAAAGGCGGTATCCCCAAGGCGAAAGGCAATGCCGTATGGCTCTACCGACAGCGGATCGCTAAACGTGAATTGTTTGAAATCCAGACCGGCCTTGTGGATAGCGCCCTGAATCAGCAGTTCATCGTCCAGATAAGCCACGGCCTTGTGATCGAGTACGGCCTGGATGCCTTGTGCGGCGTCGTTCACGCTCAGCACATGAATGCCACCGACCATTTTGGAAATCAGCTCAATGTGGCTTGAGCCCGCCTTGAGCGCCAGGGTCTTGCCTTCCAGCGAAGGCAGCGACGGCTTGGTGCCTGCCAGGCTCACCAGGCGCGAGGTGGTGACAAAATCGACCACAGAGAAGCCCACTTGCTTCTGGCGTTCTTCAGTAATGGTGGTCGAGCCGCACTCCATGTCGATCTTGCCTTCCTTGACCATGCTCAGACGGTTCTGCGCTGTCACCGGAATGAACTTGATCTTGACCGGCTTTTTGACGGCTTCAGAGATCGTGGTGGCGACGATATCGCGGCACAGATCAACCACAAAACCCGTCGGATTGTCGTTGACGGCATAAGACACCGGCTGCGCAGACTGGCGATAACCGACGTTGATGGTGCCGGTGGTCTTGATGTTATCAAGCGTGTCTGCCTGGGCGGCCGGGGTAGCCAGGCTGATGGCGGCAGCCACCAGCGGGTAAGCCAGGGCTGTAATAAAACTACGCAGTTGCATGGTGATGCCCTGCCTCACAAAGTAAATAGGATCGCCGCGATTCTATCTTGAATTTGCATGGCAACGTCATGAAAATGGCAGTGGGATTTTTCTCAATAGCGCAAACCGGGTCAACATGGTAAAGATGTGCATCTTTATGATTATTCTGCACTTTTAGTCTTACACAGACCAGTCTACTGCCTTGCCGGAAGGCCTTTTTCGGCCTGAAAAACCTGCTGCAAGCGCCCTCGTTTTAAACAGCCTGAAATGACCTGACCAAAGGCCCGTTTTGCTACATAAACGGCAGCAAACTACATCATTTGTGTTTGCGCAAAGTGCTGCCGGGCCAAGTGAGTTAACACGCGTGCATAAATCGGCCTGGGACAGCGCAGGCCACCCCGCAAAACACCCTTCTAGTTAGCAGCCAGCCAGAACAATCCCGTTTTACGCGCCGGTATTGTTGGTGATTTTCGAACAATATTACCAGGTTGTGGATGATTATCCGGTTCGTGTTTGAGAGCAGCATACGTCTCACTCACTCAAACACGGAGCAAGATCATGCCGCAACAGAAAATCGCCCTCGTTACGGGTGCCTCACGCGGGATTGGAGCAGCGGTGGCACAACGTCTGGCGCAAGACGGGTTTGCCGTGGTGGTCAACTATGCTGCCAGCGCCACCGAAGCCAACGCCCTCGTGCAACAGATTGAAGCTGCGGGTGGCAAAGCCATTGCCATCAAGGCTGATGTCGCCAATGCGGCCGAGGTGCGTCAGATGTTCGAGACCATTGAACAGTCATTGGGCAGGCTGGACGTGCTGGTCAACAACGCAGGTGTAATGACAGTGCAGCCGCTGACCCAGACCACGGATGAACTGTTCGATCGCATGTTCGACATCAACGTACGCGGCACTTTCAACACCCTGCGCGAAGCCGCAACCCGGCTGGCGGACGGTGGCCATGTGATTAATTTTTCTACCACAGCGCTCACCATGAATCTGCCCGGTTACGCCACCTACAACGCCACCAAGGCGGCGGTAGAGGCGTATACCCGGGTGTTTGCCAAGGAATTGCGCGGCCGCAAGATCACCGTCAACGCCGTGGCACCCGGACCAATCGCCACCGAATTGTTCTTGAGTGGTAAAACGCCAGAGCAAATTGCGCACTTTGCCAACCTGCCCCCGCTGGCGCGCCTGGGCGAGCCAGAAGACATTGCCGCCGTGGTCAGCATGCTGGTCGGCCCCAACGCGGACTGGGTCAACGGCCAGGTGCTGCGCGCCAATGGTGGCGTAGCCTGAGTCTGGCCTAGTGTTTGGCGGCGGCGTTGCGCTTGCGCGTGGCTGCTGCTTTTCTGGCTGAGGCAGAGCGCTGTTCCGGCGTACGGGCTGCAGCCGCTTTGCCGCCCAGATAACCACCTTTTTTGGCGGAGTCATGATTCTGGGCGTGCCCCCGGCCAGAGCCAGACAAGTTGCCACCACCAGATTCTTTGTTCACCGTAGCCCAGGCGCGGCGTTCGGCTTCTTCCTCCGGCACGCCGCGTTCTTCATAACTGTCTTCAATGTGCTGCGCTTTGCGCTTTTGCTTGTCGGTATAAGCCGATTTGTCGCCTCGGGGCATGACGTTCTCCACATCAACGGGCAAAGGTGCCATGCCACCTGGTTTACGCGCCGGCCGGACACGTGCCTGTCAGCGCGTGGCGGCAATGCATGTCGGCGCAAAACGACCGGTCAGGGCTGCGCGTGGTGAGCTTTGCGCTGCTGCCAGACACGGACGGCCAGAAAAACCACGATACCCAGATTTCCCAGCACCACCAGCGCGCTGATTACAGTGGGTTTCTCAAACAAATGATGAACCTCAAACGGCACATAGATTGCGCCAGAAATGGCACCCAGCCATTGCGCCCACGGCAGGTCAAACCATAGGCCCCAGGCTTCGGCAAAACGCAATAGCACGTAGGCCAGGGCGGCAGGGATCAACAACCGCAGGTTGGCGTCTTGCACGATATCGGCATAGCGAAGCAACACCGCCGGGTAATGCGCGTAGGGCGAAAGCCCGATATGCCCGATCAGATCCAGTGCCAGGTGGCGGATATCGTGATGCACAAAACTCAAAAGGCCGATCCCGGCAGCCAGTGCCGCCAGCCCTTTGAGGGCTTCGAACGCGGCGATGGTGCGCAAGGTGCGCTGTCCATGTACGGGATGCGGGGCGACGGCAGAGGGTGGTCCTGCGAGCGGCATGCAAAATCATCCTGCAAAAAAGATGTGGTTGATCATCAACCCCTGATATTCACAGACCGTTGTCATGGCGGTTTCGTTCACCAGAACCGCCCCGCCAACACCGCAGCAGACCAGCGGTGCCCCCGGTCTGAAGACGCAGGCTGCCCTGTGCCGCATGGCTGGTCAAGACCGTATCAGCGCCGCAATGCAATCGCGGTGAACTATGCTGATCGCGTAAACCATCCCTGCCTGCCCCACCGCCAGAGGCCCCACCATGACCGCTTTGACCCAGGCTGCCGTTTCCGTGGCAGAACCCGATCTGCCCGCCAACGAGGTGATGCCCGGTGCAGACGACGCCCCGTTTTCGCCGCTGGAATCCCGCCATCATCAGCGGTTTCCCAAACTGACCGAGGCAGAAATCGACCGCATGCGGCGCTTTGGCGAAATCCGCGCTTACCCGGCCGGGACCATGATGTTTGAAATTGGCCAACCGGGGCCAGGGCTGTTTGTCATTCTCAAGGGGCGGGTACGGATTATCTCGCGCGATGGGTTGGGGCATTCCACCATCATTATCGAGCAAGGCCCCAACGAATTTGCAGCAGAAGTGGCCCAGTTATCTGGCAAGCCGTCACTGGCAGACGGCCTTACCCTGGAGCCTGTCACCGCCCTCTTGCTGCCGCCCCACCAATTGCGTGCCTTGCTGGTGGCCGAAGCCGAACTGGGCGAGCGCATTATGCGTGCGCTGATCCTGCGCCGCGTGGGCTTGCTGGAGCGCGGGCGCGGGCTGGTGCTGGTCGGGGGTGAAGCCAACCATAAATTACATGCGCTACAGAGTTTCTTGCGCCGCAACGCCTATCCGCACGCCATTATGGAAGCCCAAACCGACCCGGATATCGTCGATTTGCTGGCCCGGATTTCGGTCCGACCCAGCGACTTTCCGCTGGTCATCTGCCCGGATGGCAACGTGCTGCGCGCCCCGGATGAAGGCCAGTTGGCCAGTCACCTGGGCCTGCTGCCCGAGTTTGACCCGGAGCATGTGTACGACGTGATTGTGGTTGGGGCCGGGCCGGCGGGGCTGGCCGCCTCGGTCTATGCCGCCTCTGAGGGGTTATCGGTGGCCGTGTTTGATTGCCGTGCGCCCGGCGGCCAGGCCGGGGCCAGTTCACGCATTGAGAACTATCTGGGCTTCCCGACCGGTATTTCTGGTCAGGCGCTGGCCGGACGGGCGTTTGTGCAGGCGCAGAAATTTGGCGCGCATGTCGCCATCCCGCTGGGCATCAAGACACTGCACTGTGATCGTTCACCCATCGCTCTGGAACTGGATGACGGCCGCTGTATTGCCACACGCACCGTAGTGATTGCCAGTGGAGCCGTGTACCGCCGGCCGCAAATCAGCCAGTTATGCCGCTTTGAAGGCCGTGGTGTGTATTACTGGGCGTCTCCGGTGGAGGCCAAATTGTGTCGGGATGAAGAAGTGATTCTGGTTGGCGGCGGTAATTCGGCCGGGCAAGCGGCAGTGTTCCTGGCCGCGCACACCGCCAAAGTACATGTGTTGATCCGCGCGCCCAGTCTGGAAGCCAGCATGTCACGCTACCTGATTGCGCGGCTGGAGTCGCTACCCAATGTAGAACTGCATCCGTATTCGGAAATCACCGGGCTGGAGGGCGATGAGCACGGCCTGGAAAGCGTGCAGGTCCGCACCCGCCGCGCAGGCAAGGAAACCACCGCCACCATGCCGGTGCACCACGTGTTCCTGTTTATCGGGGCAGATCCAAACACCACCTGGCTCAATGGCTGCGCCGTGAAGATTGATGAAAAAGGCTTTGTGCCAACCGGGCTGGATGCTGTCGCAGATGGGCAAATTCCGGCGTTTGCGCTGGAAACCAGCGTCAAGGGCGTGTTTGCCATTGGTGACGTGCGCTCAGGCTCGGTCAAGCGCGTGGCGGCGGCGGTCGGAGAAGGTGCCGCCGTAGTGGCGCAGATTCATGCTTTCCTGGCGCAACACCGCGCCGCCATCGCCGCACGCGCCTAAGGCTGGAGCAACACTGCGCCCGGAGCCGGGCGCGAGCAATTGCTCGCTTGTGCCACCACAGGTTCGCCATTTTCTGGCGGCATCAGACCTGCGCCCTCGGCACACCAGGTTGCCCCATTTCACGCGCGCTCTGGCAGGTCCTGTACCTGGGCAGGCGGCGCGCTCCAAGGGTGCGGGCTGTGGCGGATGCGCTGATAAACTTGTTCCCGCCCGGACAAGCCATACAATGAAATGTGTGCGCCACACGACATCCGCAACTGGAGCCTGGCATGACGGTTTTTCTGCGTTTTCTGTTCTGGCTGGTCCTGGCCGTCGGCCTGACCCTGCCCGCCCAGGCGGCCACGCCGCTGGATGGCACCTGGGTGGGCCAGATCGACCGCACTGTATACCTGTTGCAGATCGTCACCACCAATAACGCCCGCTGGACCGGGCGGCTGGAACAAACCTTTGTTGATACGGATGGCCAGACCATCACACAGAGCTCGCCCATCAACGGCACTTTGGCCGGGCCACACCTCGTCACCCAGTTAAGCCAGGCCAATCAGGACATGGGCATCGTGGCGCTGGGCAGTACCTTCAAGGCTGGCGTGCTGCAATTGATGATCAAGGGCGGTGCCACGGCCCAATTGCTGCATACCGATCAATACGCCTATGACCGCCAGGTGCAGGCCCTGAAAACCCACCGTTGACGCAGCGCAAACGCTGCCTTATGTTAAAAGCATGAACTTGCGCGCCATCACCACCACCACCATCACCACCACCACCACCACCACTACCACGACCGCCATCGGCGGGCCGTGTACGGGGTGACGAGCGTAATTCCCCCGATTCAAGGCCCCGCCAGTCTGGTCGGGGCCT
The DNA here is from genome assembly GCA_030151005.1 of Silvimonas sp. Classification (GTDB taxonomy): domain Bacteria; phylum Pseudomonadota; class Gammaproteobacteria; order Burkholderiales; family Chitinibacteraceae; genus Silvimonas. The sequence goes on along the minus strand of JASLES010000011.1, from coordinate 15,467 downwards.
TGTTGTTTCTCCCGCCTGGTCTGGCACCACCACCGGAGAAACACCATGTCTGTACCGCAATCCGCCCTGTTGATCATTGACATGCAAGTCGGCCACGTCGGCGGCCCGGAGCGCCCACATGCGCTCAGCGCGCTGCTCGCCAACATCAATCTGCTGATCGGCAAGGCGCGCGCCGCCGGTGTGCCGGTATTTGCCGTGCGCCACACCGGCCCGGCGGGCTCTCCCATTGCGGCCGGCAGCCCCAACTGGCAACTGACCGATGCGCTGGACTTCAACCCGGCCAGCGACCGCGTGTTCGACAAGCACCGCGCCAGTTGCTTCACTGGCACACCGCTGGCCAACTGGCTGCAAGACGCCGGCATCAAGCGCTTGATCGTGGCCGGTATGAAAACCCAGTACTGCGTCGACAGCACCTGCCGGGACGCCAGCGAACGCGGCTTTGCCACCGTGCTGGCCAGCGATGCACATAGCTGCATGGACACCCCGCAACTGGCCGCCGGCGACATCATTGCGCACCACAACGCCACGCTGGGTGGGCCGTTTGTGATGTTGCAAAGCACGGCGGAAATTGAGATGGGGTGAAGCGCGGATATTTTATGAGAATGGGCCGCCGCTACTCCATTGTTCTTGCTTGAGCAGGAACAAACGAGCGGCGGTGGTGCCCAGCCGTCACGTTATTTGCCTGCAGTGCAACTGGATTCCCGCCAAGGGGGAATGACGAGGTCAGGGTTGGGTACGGGTGCTTTGGATTTTGATGTTGCCTTTGACCTACCTCCCCTCCAGCAACGCCGAGCATCGCAGTGAAGTCCGGGGTTTCGGCGAAGGGGTGTTTGAGGCTGAAGGCCGAGTTCCCGTAGCCAGCCGGACTTTGCGAGAAGCGCAGGGAACCCCGAAGGGGCGCTGTCGCAGGGGTCGCCTTTTCTTTGGGCACTTTCTTTTGGCGACCCAAAAGAAAGTGCCTTGCTGTCGGGCACCCCCCGACATGTAAAACACTGCGCCGTCAGGCGCTAACAATCCAGCAACAAAATGAACCAGGCCCGCTCCCCCGGATTACCGGCCACCTGCGGCCAGCCACCATCAGCGCCCCACAAAACGCTAAAATACCCCCCTCGACATCCAGACCATCCCAGAGCACCTCACCATGAGCACCGAACTCATCATCGAAGACCTCGTCATTGGCGAAGGCAAAGAAATCGCCCGCGGCGCCCTGATCACCGCCCACTACACCGGCACGCTGGAAGACGGCATCAAATTTGATTCGTCCCACGATCGCGGCAAACCGTTCCAATGCGTCATCGGCACCGGGCGTGTCATCAAGGGTTGGGATCAAGGGCTCATTGGCATGAAGGTCGGCGGCAAACGCAAGCTCTTTGTGCCGGCGCATCTGGCCTATGGCGAGCGCCAGATTGGCGCGCATATCAAGCCCAATTCCAACCTGATTTTTGAAATTGAATTACTGGAAGTGCTGACCCGCGACGACTGATCAGGGCAAGGCCGATGAGCGGCCAGGCGCCAGACGGCTGTCAACCAAATGCCGGGTAATTGAACCGGTTGGGGCACCAAAACCCCAACCGGCCGCAATGCAAAGCGTGGCGCGGCTTGGGGTTGAGCGGTCTTTCCGGCCTGTTGTCCGACCCCTCGCAACCATGTCAGTGGACGCTGACATTTATCAATATTCGGGAAACAAACTAACAACGGTTCAGTAGTTTTTCTACGTACTTTCGAGGCATACCATGGCTTCAACGTCGCAAACAAAACAACAACGACGTTGGTTATCACCTTGAATCTACACGGAGAAATATCATGAACAAGTTTGCTGCATCCCTCGTTTTTGCTGCTGTTGCCGCCACTGCCGCCTTCTCGGTGCAAGCTGCCGATAACAGCAAGACCAATACACAGCCCGCTGCCCAGCAAGGTGCCCTGCCGATGTGGCAACGTGCCGCCCACGCCACGCAGAACTTCACCTCGCAGATTGACCAACAACCAGGTCGCGCAGGCTTTGCCTTTACGCCGGCAGCCCAGGAAGTGGTGCCGTCGCATGCCAGCACAGCAGGCCAGGCCGCAGCCTACGCAACCCAGAATTTCTCGGCCCAGATTGACCAGCAACCAGGTCGCGTCGTCGCCGAATAAGCTTTTTCTTTAAAGAAACTGTTGCCAGAAAAGCCCGCTGCAACAGCGGGCTTTTTTACGGCACCTGACGACTCTCCGTCCACAAGCAGGTGGCCACAAGCCGGGTCTGTCCACTTCTATCCTGGTATTGTCGCCTGCTTGTCTTTTTCCCCATTCCTCAAGCCGCTTTACCGGCCCGCAGCAAAGCGTGCTGCCGGAATACCAGTGGCGCCATCTCATGCCGTGCCCGGAAAAAACGGGTAAACGCGCTTTGTGAGGCAAATCCCAGTTGTTCGCTGATTTGCGCCAGCGTGATATGCGGGTTCCCCAGCAAGCGCCGCGACTCACTGATTTTCACTTTCATTTCCAGTTCACGAAAATGCGTGCCTTCCAGTTGCAACTGCCGATGCAAAGACCAGCGTGAGGTCTGCAAGCGGTCGCACAATTGTTGCAGCAAGGCCGCGCCGCGGGTATCCGTTTGCGGGTCATTGATAAATTCACGGATCAGGCTTTCTACGCCACCGGCAAACGAATGCAGTTGGCGCACGCGCACCAGTTCTTGCTGCGCATGCTGTTGCAACATGGGAGCGAGCATGGCGTTGTGCTGACTGAAAACAGCATCCAGCGCCGGGGCGGTAAATGACATGCGGTTGGCTGCACAATCAAAACGTACCGGTGCGCCAAAGAAATCGTTGATTTGCCGGACCAGCACCGCGGGCGGCGCACGGCCCATCAATTCCACGGCAAAACGGGTTGGCTGATGCGGGTCATACAGGCGGGTCAGGCCAGCCAGCACCTGAAAATTGGCCAGCGCCTGAAAACCGCTCTCAGGCGCGAATTCGGCCAGATAATCAAAACGGACCTGCTGGCCGCTGATTTTGCACAGCAAAAAATCAAACTCGCCAATCAGGGGGCGGAAAGCATTAAACGCCATCAGCGCTTCACGCAGGGTGCGGCTGTTCAGGCACAAATTACCCAGCGCGGGAAAATCCGCAAACAGCCCGGTGTTCGATTGAGCCAGGATCACGGGCGGCAACGCCAGCTTGCCGGCCAGTTGCACCATACGGCGGTGCCGTTCGCCGTCAATGCGACCGTTGGGGTCGATCAGATCATCCGGCGCAATGCCGGTGTGTCGCGTAAACAGCGTGGCCGACAAGCCGGCCTGCAGCGCGCTGTGTTGCAGGTAAACGGCGATACGGTTGGATACGGTGCGAGCCAGAGCGCGGTGCAGAGCCGGCATACAGACCTCCAGTGCAAGGTGACATGTTTTTTTGAACCCATCCTGGCGAGAGCATGCGGGTCAGGCCATCAGGTAAAGTCCATACGCTGGCCTGGCAGCGGCCGAACGGAACACGCAGAGCCAATGCTGGCGCGCCTTGCGGCGACATTACACCGCCTGGCGGCGGCGCTGATGATGCAGCGCACGATCGATCTTGCACCCCAAAGATAAAAACGCGCTCCCGCCGGTCAAGCTGCGGGAAGCGGGCTGCGTACAGTGGGATAACGCCCCATACAGGGACGATACATGCGAAAAAAAGCAACCCACGATCAAGGAGCAGTCGATGAAGAAGTTCCAACCCGGATCACCCTATCTATTACTGGCCAGTACCGGCCTTGCGCTGGCGCTGACCGGTTGCGGTGGTGGCAGTGATGGCGGCAGCCACGTGGCCCAGCAGGATTTTGGCTATACCACCCTGAACCTGATCAGCCAGGACGGCCTCAAGTTCAAAGACCTGAACAAGGACGGCAAACTTGAACCCTATGAAGACTGGCGCCTGAGCCCACAAGCGCGTGCGCAAGATCTGGTATCACGCCTGACACTGGCAGAAAAAGCCGGCCTGATGATGCATGGCACGGCGCCGGTCCTGAACGACACCACTGGCGCGGGCACTGGCAACGCGTACGATCTGGACGCGCTGAACACCCTCATCAATAGCCAGTTCATCAATACCTTCATCACGCGGATGAGTGGCGATCCGCAGACCATGGCCGAGCAGTACAACAGCATCCAGAAGCTGGCCGAACAATCCCGGCTGGGTATTCCGGTTTCGATCAGTACTGACCCGCGCAATCATTTCCAGTACACGCTGGGAGCCAGTGCGGGTAGCAGTGGGTTCTCGCAGTGGCCAGAAACCCTGGGCTTTGCGGCGCTCAACGACCCCGCATTAACACGCCACTTTGGTGATGTGGCCCGCCAGGAATACACGGCCGTCGGCATTACCCAGGCCCTCTCACCACAAGCAGACCTGGCCACCGAACCACGCTGGCCGCGTATTAACGGCACGTTTGGCGAAGATGCCGACATCGCCAAAGCCCAGGTCCAGGCGTATATCGAGGGTTTCCAGGGCAGCACCAGTGGTTTGGTGCCGGGCGGCGTCGTGGCCGTGGTCAAGCACTGGGTGGGTTATGGTGCGTCTAAAAGCGGGTTTGATGGCCACAACTATTACGGCCGTTTCCTGACCTATCCGGGCAATAATTTCGCCTATCACCTCAAGCCGTTCGAAGGTGCTTTTGCCGCCAACGTGGGCTCGGTCATGCCGACGTATTCGTTCCCGGATTCCACCGTTACCGTCAACGGCATTACCATCGAACAAGTGGGCGCAGGTTTTGACAAAGCGCTGCTGACCGATCTTTTGCGCGGTAACTACGGCTTCAAGGGGGTCATCTTGTCAGACTGGGGTATTACGTCTGACTGCGACACCAACTGTCTGAATGGCACGCCGGCAGGCGTTGCGCCCTCCTTTATCGGCTTTGGTACGCCGTGGGGCATGGAAACCGCCACCAAGTTGCAGCGTTACGTGAAAGCCGTCAATGCCGGCATGGACCAGTTTGGCGGGGTTACCGAATCGTAATATCTGATTCAGGCTGTTCAACAAGGCTTGTTGACCGAAAGCCGCCTGACCGACTCGGCCTACCGCATCCTGTTGCAGAAATTCCAGCAAGGCCTGTTTGAAAAACCGTTTGTGGACGCCACGGCAGCCGCCACCATCGTCGGCAACGCCACCTTCCAGGCCGAGGCACTGGATACGCAACGTCGTGCCATGGTGCTGCTGCAAAACAACAATGCCACGCTGCCAATGGCCCTGACCGGCAAGAAGGTCTGGCTGTATGGCGTGAATGCTTCGGTGGCACAAAGCTACGGCTTTACTGTGGTCAGCAATGTGGCCGATGCCGATGTCGCCGTATTGCGGGTCAGCACGCCGTATGAAACCTTGCACCCCAACTATATGTTTGGCTCCATGCAGCACGAGGGCAGCCTGGCCTTTGTAGACGGTGCGGCAGATTACGAAGCCATCAAGGCCGCAGCGGCAGCGCCCAAATCCATTGTCTCTGTGTATATGGACCGTCCGGCCATTCTGACCAACGTACAAGACAAAGCCAGTGCGATTCTCGCCAACTTTGGGGCCAGCGACGCTGCGTTGTTTGATGTGATTACCGGCAAGGGCAAACCGCAAGGCAAGCTGCCGTTTGAGTTGCCCTCATCCATGGTAGATGTGGCAGCGCAGAAGGAAGACGTACCGCACGATACCGCCAGCCCGCTCTACCCGTTTGGTTTTGGTCTGAGCTACTAAGCCAGCGTATTTATCTGACCATTCGCAGCCCGGCCTCTGGCCGGGCTTTTTTGTGCGCGCAGACTGACAGATGCTCCAACAGCCTCTCCTGATAAATACCGTCAGTCGCTTTAACGTCAACGTAAGCCTCAAGCCTGGTTGATACACGTCGATACACGGGTAAAACCGCGTCCCCCGGAGTTCAATCATGCATGTCGATCAAGCACGCCAGTCTCTTGTCCCTTCCTGGTCCTTGCTGGAACAAGAACAGTTCTCCGGTACCTGGCAACCGGATAGCAGCGGTACCCTATCCGGTACGGGTAGCAGCACTGACAGCAGCAGCGCCCCCAGCCCGAGTACCGCCGTGCAGTTATCCCAGGCCGGCCAGCAAGCAGCTGCGGCCAGCGCGGGTCAGACCGGTTCTGCGCAAAATTCCCTCACATCTGAAGTCAGCCCGGAGCTGGATATCTTCCGTTCGATGATGGAGCAGATGCTGGGCACCAGCATTACCGGCATGCAGTTCTCTGGGCAGTTAACTGAAGGCGCGCAGGTCGGCAGCAGCGGCAGCTCATCCGGCCATCATGGTCACAGCAGCAGTGGCGGCAATATGTATGCCGCGTTTGGTATGGCACTCAACCTGAGTGGCACGATCACAACCGCAGACGGGCGCACGCTGGGTTTTACAGCGTCCATGACCATGCTGGAGGCATCCGCCTGGTCTGGCGGGTCTGGAGCGCAAGGCGGTCATACGGCCAGCGGTAGCCCTTCGACGTCCCTGCCTTCGCCTGCCCCATCAACCAGCCCGAGTGGCAGCCCAAGCAGCGCCAGCCCCGCAACCGGCAGCACCACTGGTGTGCCATCCGTCAATGTCCCGCCGACACCCACGGCCACACCAACGGCAAGCACACCCGCACCAGCCAGCAGTTCACCAGCACCGACGCCCGCGCCGACACCGGTCTCCACCACGCCAACGCCCGCCAGCAGCGGCGGGCAGAGCGACTGGCTGGGCTCCTTGCTGCAGTTTGAGACGAATGCCATTCATTTCATGCTGCAACTGAATCAGACCCTGTTCCAGCAAATGGGCGACTGGTTGGCGGCCCTGAACGGCAATACCAGCAGTTCCGGCAACACGATTGATCAGGGCAGTACCGCCAACAGCAGCGGCACACCCGTCAGCAGCAGCACAGACGCCAGCGGCACCGCCACAGTGACGATTACCGGTGACAGTGCAAATGACCCCAGCGCCACCACGGACAGCAGCGCCAGCGCAAGCCTGCCAACACCGTCTGCCAGTGTCAGTGATACGTACGCTAGCAGCAGCAAGAGCCCCACACCTGCCGCGGTTGACGTCTCTGCCTGAGTAGCCAGCCCCTCTGCTTGCCCCGCCTTCTGGCGGGGCTTTTGTTTTGGGGTGGTCATGGCGACTTATAACGTTAAAAATTGCCAAACCAAGCCTTGCCCAGCATCAATACGGGAAGGAGTAACATACGTTCCCGTCTCGCAACCCATGACAACGCCATGATCGTCCGCCCCCACAGCCACTGGATATCCCTTCTGTTTGTCTGGCGCGGATCGGTACTGCACCGCATCTTGCCGCGCCTGATGGTGGTCGCTGCAGTCTCGGTACTGGCAGTGCTGGCGCGCGGCTGGTGGTTTAATGAACACGCCAACTCTTCCCTGAGCATTCCGCCCTTTACGCTGATGGGGATTGCCTTGGCCATTTTTCTGGGGTTTCGCAACTCGGTCAGTTACGAGCGCTATTGGGAAGCCCGCAAACTGTGGGGTGGTTTGCTGGTGGCGGCGCGCTCTACCATGCGTCAAATCCATGCTGCCGCGCCGGATCACCCGGCCACCGTGCGCCTGGGGCGTGGTCTGGCGGCCTGTACTTATGCCCTCTTGGGGCAAATGCGCCATACCGACCAGCAAACGCACCTGGCCCGCCTGTTGCCGGCGCATTTGCTGCCCCGCGTGGCCGAAGCGCGCTTCAAGCCCGCGTTTATCCTGCATTGGTTGGGGAGTGAATGCGCGACCCTGCTGCGTGAGGGCGCCCTCAGCGAACTGCAATATCAATCCGTAGACGAGAATTTGAACAAACTCTCGGAGATGATCGGCGGTTGCGAGCGTATTGCCAGCACACCCATTCCGTTTAGCTACCGTGTGCTGCTCAACCGCACGGTCACCCTGTATTGCCTGCTGCTGCCAATCGGCCTTGCCACCAGCACGGGTTGGCTGACACCGCTGATTGCCGCCTTTATTGCCTACACCTATATGGCGCTTGATGTGATTGGCGATGAACTGGAAGACCCGTTCGGCATGGAACCCAACGATCTGCCGCTGGCCTCGCTAAGCCACACGATTGAATCCGCCATCATGGATGTCCTGGGCGAGCCCCTGACCGAACCCGCACCGCAAGCCCACAACTACATCATGCACTAGCCGGATCAGCAGGCCGGGCGGCGGGCCCGGTGCTGTTTAACCTTGTACATGGCGCTATCGGCCTGACTGAGGGCCTCGCTCACCGTTGCGGCAGCCGGGTCGATGGCAATGGCGCCCACGCTGGCACCGCCGTAATCAAACTGCGCAGCACCCGCATCGACTGTCGCACGGGTTTTCTCAAACAAACGCAGACCAAAGGCTTGCGCCGCATCGCTGGCTGATTCGCCCTGCTGCGGGCCGACCCCAACGGCCACAAATTCATCGCCGCCCACCCGGGCGATGAAATCCCCGGCCCGGCGCTGTTGTGCCAATTGCCGCGCAATGGTCTGCAACAGCACGTCCCCGGCTTCGTGGCCCCAGGTGTCGTTAATCTGTTTGAATCCATCCAGATCCAGAAACGCGATGAGCACGCTGCGCGTTTCCCGCTGGGCCACGGCGAACATGCGCTCCAGTTCATCGAGCAGTGCGCGCCGGTTGGGCAGGCTGGTCAAAGGGTCGGTCAGCGCCATGGCGGAGAGTTCGATATTGGCTTCACGCAGACGGCTCAGCAAAGACTCCCGCTCCACATGCTGGGCAATCAGTCTGGCAAACAGATCAATGATCTTGCGGGTGTCCACCGAGACATCCCGGCGTGTGGCACTGGCCGCGCACAAGGTGCCGTACAGGTTGCCGGCGCCAGTGAAAATGGGCGTCGACAAATAGGTCTGGATGCCCAGCGCACGCGCCGCGTCAGAGTCTCCCCAGCAGTCGTCTACCTCATTGGTAAACCCGCGGTTTTCATCCAGCGCGCGCTTGCACAGGGTGTCGTTCCATTCCACCGTGAGCCCTTCCGGAATCGCGAAGGTGGTGGACGCATTGCGCGAGTAAAGAATGTGCTGCAGCCCCTGATCCAGATCGATGGAGGTCAGATAGGTGGATTCCAGCCCGGTCACGGCGTGCAGCATTTCCAGCAGCGGGCGTGTCAGGTCTTCCAGTGTTTGCGCACCAGAGACCGAATCAGACAATTTCAGCAGTATTGAATCCATCTTGCCCCTCCCTGAACTGGCGAACTCCGCACCGTGGGCAAACGGTGTGGACCAGTTAGCTGCATTTGTTGTTGGTAAAGCGACCGGTTTTTGGTCTGACAGTGACGGCACTGTAGGAGTTATCCGGCGTTTCCCGCAATTATGCCGTCAGTCTGACCCGGTCAGGGTGCGGGTTACCCCTCAGCGGTCGACATTCTGCACGCTGTTTTCGACAATCGGCAGGACACATTGCGCACAACCGATTTCCAGCGGCAATCTGACAACGTTTGCAAACCCGAACACAAAGATTGATCACGGCACATTCGTCGGTATTCCGCCGCAGCAAGCCAACCGGCATCAGCAATTGCATTACCTGTCGGCTACATTGTCAGCTAGCACTGCCTCATTTGTGACCAGATTGCGGTTTTCTGACAACGTCCAGCCGCGACTTTTTCCGGGATTGTGTGTTCATGGCCGGTTTAGCCAGCACCCGTTTTGCCTCTCGCGATAGCGCCGGTCGTATCCGCGCGCTGGTGCTGATCACGGCGTTGATCCTGGTGTTGGGCGGGCTCTTTAGCGGCGTGTATCGCTTTGGTCAAAACCTGAACACGGAATACCGCGTGACCAGCGAAACCGGTGCGTTTATTGCTGCCACCCTGGACCATGAACTGGACTTGCGGCGGCAGTATCTGGAAACCCTGGCCGACGAAGCGGGAGACCTGTTGAGCGGACGTTACACGCTCAATCTGGATGTCACCCGCTATTTGCGCGCACGCGCAGACCAGCAAGGGTACGAACTGGGCGAGTTGCCAGGCTTTGGCGCGGGGGATCAAGGTGTGCTGACCGGGCGTGGCGCCGTGCCCGCACCCGGTTCGCCCGCCGCACAAGAAATGTCGATGGCCATCGGCCTGACGCCCATGTTCCGCGCGCTAAAGCGCCGGGATACCCACCTGCCCTGGGTGTATTACCGTTCTGAACGCGGCTTTATCTATTTTTATCCGCCGCCCGACCAGCAGTCTGGCGCGCAGCGCTTTTACAAGGCCGAAGACCTGGCCGCCGTGACCTACGCCAATGCCGGCCCCGGTGCCAACCCCAGACACACCACCGTCTGGAGTGCGATATATGACGACGCGGCCGGCAAGGGCAAGGTCGTCACCGTCAGCAAACCGCTTTACGATCATGACCGGTTCATGGGCGTGCTGAGTCTGGATGTCCGGCTGCAAACGCTGATTGGCACGCTCAAGGTGCGCCACATCAGCAACGCCACGGAAAACCTGGTGAATCGGGACACCGGCATCAATTTGCTGCGCCCGGAACAAGCGGCGCTGCCCGCCAGTATTCTGGGTGCGCAGCGCGGCGTGCCAGTGGGAACGGGTGACGTGCGCTATCTGGTGTATCCGCTCAAATCAGCCAATTGGGCCCTGGTCGTAGAAGCCAATCACCACGCCATGCTGTGGCAAGCCTTCCGGGCAACCTTGTTGCTGGTGGGCGCAACCGTGGCCGCTTTGGGTTGTGTGGTGCTACTGGTGTTGTTGGCCGGGGCGATGCGCAATATGCAGAACATGTCGATCCGCGACGCGTTGACCGGCCTGTTCAACCGGCGGCATTTTGATGACATTGCCCAGCGCGAAGTTGCCCATAGCCGGCGCAATGGGCAATGGCTGGGGCTGGCGATTCTGGATATTGATCACTTCAAGAAATACAACGATTTCTACGGTCACCAGGGCGGCGACAATACCCTGCAACAAGTAGCCAGCGCGTTACAAAACGCGGTGAGGCGGGCGACCGATGGCGTGTTCCGCGTGGGGGGCGAAGAATTTGCCGTGCTGGTGCAACTGAACGACCCGGCACATCTGGCCATGCTGATGAACAGCCTGTGCGAAGCCGTGCGCGCGCTGCACATTGCCCATGAAAAAAGCAGCTGGCAGGAGGTCACGATCTCGCTGGGCGCCACGCTGATTGGCCCGGACAACGCGCTGGATCTGGACGCCGCCTATCGCGAGGCCGACGCAGCGCTGTATGAGGCCAAGACCACCGGCCGCAACCGTTATATGCTGTCTGCTGCAGCGGCACACTTCAAGCCGGCCGCAGAAGGAGCAAGCAATGACTGACGTGACCGGAGACATCCAGCAAGTGCTGGCGCAATACCAGCAAGCTGTCCACGCCAAAGACGTTGCCGGCGTGCTGGCCTTGTATACGAAAGACGTCCGCGTGTTTGATGCCTGGGCGCATCAACAGCATGACGGCAAGGCCGCGCTGAGCGCCATGGTGACGCAATGGTTGACCACCCTGGGCGACGTGGTGGTCACCGTAACGTTTGAAGATGTGCGCATCCTGAGCAGCGCTGATCTGGCCGTCGCGCACATGTTTGTCCAATACCGGGGCGACTCTGCCACCACCCATAACGCCATGAAAGACCGGCAAACCTGGGTTTTCCGGCACGATGCGCAAGGCTGGCGCGTGGCGCACGCGCATTCCTCATTGCCGATGGACCCGGCCACCACGCAAGCCCTGTTTGGCTAAGGCCGGGGGCGTTGCGGGACGGCAATCAAACCATCCGCCACGTCACCATAACTGCGTATTTTTCCTTGTAGCAGATACTGTGCGCACAGAGCGCACAGCGCGGCGTCGACGTCATCTATGGACCGCAACCCACTGGCGTCGATACCGGCGTCTGCCAGCACCTGACGCCGCTGCGTGCCTTTGAGTCTGGCGCTCGCCGTGCCACTGGCCAGCAAGGCAGCGGTAATGGCGTGGGGAAAGGTTTCGAAACAGACTGGCCCGCCCGGCAGCCCGCCCAACCAGAGCGGAAAGTGCGGGGTCAGCGCCGCAAACAGGCGTTCACCGCTGAACATCCAGCCATAAAAGTTGCTTTTGTGCGCCAGTGCAACGGCGCGGGTCGGGCTGGAGAACACAAACAGCTTTTCGCGATTCAGCGCTTTTTCCGCCGTCCGCCCCACGCCTTCACGTGCCCATTGGCATGGCGCATCGACCCCAACCGCCACGGCACCGTGGGCGCGGCAGTGTTGCGCCAGTTCCTGCGCGTCTTTGCTGCGGGCGTGCGCCAGGATTTGCGTGCCACGCAGCACGACAAGGTGACAACCCTTTTTGTCGCCGCCCACGTCAATCCCGGCTACAACCGGCAGGTGTTCATCCTTTGCAATCATGCCGGCAGCACCAGCCCGAAATACCGATCCAGCGCTTTACGACCGCCCGAGGTCAGCGTGAGCTCGCGGCTTTCCAACTGGCGTTCCACCCAATGCTGGCGTTCAAAGGCTTGTAACAAGGCCGCACCCAACTGGCCGCCCAGATGCGCCTGGCGCTCACTCCAATCAAGGCAAGCACAAGCAAAACGGCGGCGACTGGCGGACGGCCAGGCCACCCCCAATTGCGCCAGCGCCTGCATCCCGGGTGCATTGAGTTGATAGGTGTCACCATCCAGCCAGCCGAGTGCGATCAGCCGGTCATGCAGCGCCACCGCCATTTCGCCCGCCATATGGTCATAACAGGTACGCGCAAAGCGCAGATGCTGCGGGGTGTGGCTATGGATATTGCGCACCCGCGCCCCGACCAGACCCATCAGCGTTTCCAGCGCATTGGCAACCTGCGGACTGGTAATGCTGAAATAGCGATGTCGCCCCTGCGGCGTGCATTGCACCAGCCGTTGCTCAACCAGCCGCGCCAGATGGCTGCTGGCCGTCGAGGCCGAAACCGATGTCGCCGCCGCCAGTTCGGTCGCCGTATAGGCGCGCCCGTCCATCAACAGACACAGCATGCCCGAGCGGGTTTTATCGGCCACCGCGGCTGCCACATCTGCCAAGCGTTGTTCGAGATGCTGTTCATCCATACTTTGATACCTGGCGAAATATGTATGTTTCTATGGTAGACCGTGCGCCTGCTATCTGCTTGATGATGACGCCTGGGTTCCTGACGCAGGACTTTGTATCAGTCGCTCCGTACCATGCCGTCATCATTTTTTGACGAGGTCCGGGCATGTTCAAGCCTTCTGGATGGGTAACCGCATTACGTCTTGCCATGCTGAGTGGTGCTCTGCTGCTGGGGGCGTGTGGCGGTGGTGGCGGGAGTTCTGACAGCGCCAGTGACAGCAGCAGTTCAACAACCAGCAGCCCCAGTGCGCCGACACCGGCACCGACGTCCACCATGAGCAGTTGTGCATCCGGCGCACCAGTTACTGCAACGCCCACAGGTAGCACCGCACATTTCTCTGTGGTCAGCCATCCAGTCTGCGTTACCGGCAGCGGCAAGGTATTTGGCCTCGCCGCCAATTTCTTTGACGACCGCTTCGTACCCGCCGCGCCGGTCTCCAACTATGGGTTCCCCAACCCGCTGATCCAGTACGTCAACACGGATGGCAGTCTGGATATTGCCTGGCTGGACTACACCGCCGGCGGTGCTGTGCCGTCCGCATCTGGCCTGGCTGCGCTCGCCCATGTGTTCATCACCCATGTGTCGGCCGACCTGAGCAGCAGCACTACAACGGACACCGGTATCCAGACTTATCGTTTGCTCGGCTTCACGCGTGACACCGCCGGTAACTACTATCTGGCGTTCAACGTCGATAGCACCTTCAAATCAGGCGTGTCGGGCAACGCCAACAATGTGAACGGCAACGAGTTTCATGTCGCCCGCTCGGCCACCGCCAGTTTTGCCAGCCCGGTCTGGAACACCACCGTTTTTGGCAACAACGACAACACCACCAAAGACAGCCCAGGCAATCCGGGCGAGGCCGGCAGCGGCGTGCTGGGCTTCGACGCGGTCAATGGGTACGTGGTGGCGTATGTCTCGCACCTGATGGCCTGGGACGCCAACGGCACCCGCCACCAGGCCGGCATCTTGCGTTTGCTCAACGCCAGCACCGGTGCGGTACAGACACCGACAGGGCTGTCCAATACGTGGGAGGCTGGCTCTGGCTGGTTCTATTCGCACAACTTTGACCAGCGGCTAATCGTTGATAACGGCACGTACTACACCCTGGCGCATGGTGATGCGTATTCCCGCCAGTTGGGCTTTTCCGCCTTTACGCCGACCTCTTATCAGAACTTTACCGCCACCGTATTTGACCAATCGTACTGGACGATTCCTGGTACGGAAGGCGACAACACTACCAACGCCCAGACCGGGCAGTTCATCAAACTGGCCAACGGCAGCTTTGCCATCGCCCACACCACGTCAGACACCCGCACTGCGCGGGATGTGCGATTGGTCGTCGCCAACGGCAATACGGCCCAGAATGCCGGCGTCACCACCAACAGCATCTGGCTGACGGCCAACACCGGCACCACGCAGGCAGTGACGCCCAAAATTGCGCCGCTGCAGTCGAACTTCCTGGTGACCTGGGGTACCTGGGATTCATCCAGTCGCACCAATCACATCATCAAGTGGTACGCACAACTGGTGGACCAGAACCTGAACCCGCTCAACACGCCCACCGCGTTGACCGGTGTCGAATTTGTCGCCGGCTTGCCGTTATTCACCTTCCCCGCCGGGCCCAACCAGGGCGCTGTGGGTTGGGTGTCTGGCAATGCCAACGGGTCGATTACGGTGAATGTGGCGCAGGTCAGCAACTAAATATTGCGGTCTGTGGCAAACAACAAGCCCCGGGTGATACCGGGGCTTGTTGCGTATGGGCCCGGCAGAGCCGGACACATGAGCGATATCCGGGCTGCAGACCTGGGGAGTGCCTGTGGAGAGGCTTGGCGCCCGCAACTTTGCGAGGATTGCAGCTGGATTCCGGCGCAAGGGGGCCGCCGAGGACCGGAATGACGAATCAGTGGGATACATGTTGAATTGGCAGTTGTAGTTGCTGTTGCTGTGGCCGTTGCCTTTGTCGTTGGGGTTGAAGTTGCTTTTGACGTTCTCCCCCCGTAAAAGCCCAGCGCTGAAGGAATGGAGGGAGACCCCAGGCTCCCGACTGACTGAGGGAAGCCCGGAGGGCCGCAAGGCTGGGGTCGCCTTTCTTTGGTTACTTTCTTTGGCGAAGCAAAGAAAGTGACGTGGGCCCGGCACCCCGGGTATCAAATGCCTTTCAAACCCGCGCCGCAAGGCGCTAACAGAAATGGTTCTCGCCAGAGAACGGAGCCGACCCGGCTCCAGACTGGATTCCCGCCTCAACGGGGGCCCGCCGAGGAGAATGACGAATCACTGAAAACGCCAACACGTCACGCTTGCCAATATTGCCACCCCGGATTCCCGGCCTGGCGGGCCTCCATCCAGGCTACACAGCGGCACTTGCCAATGCAGCCTTCCCCTTCCTAAACTAACGCCCAGACGGGTACCGCTGACATCACCTCCCGCCTTCTGTTCGGTATAAACAGAAGCCGGCAGGAAGCATCATGCCCGCTTACGC
>JASLES010000500.1 GCA_030151005.1 Silvimonas sp. | reverse complement strand
CTGTATTTCAAAGATAATGCCGGCTCTTACAACGGGGTGATCGTCAGCCACAATGACGGTAATCATGATGATGTCCTTGGCAGGTGGCGCAACCGAATCCGGCATACCACCAGTTAATCAGATCGCGTTCTCAAATAACGCGCTTTCACTGACGATCAATTCTAGGGAAGTTCTTAAGTCTCGTTTTTAAGGCACGGCTTATTTCCTTGGCTCAAATCTGTTCAATATTCACAAGGCATAATGCACTCGCATGGCGAGAGTGGTTTTTGTTTATTAATCACCTGATTACTCGCCATTATTAACAACCATCCAATGGAGAAATAAATCCCAAAACCACGCATTGCAGCCCGATGGCTACGCCGTTCTTGTAAATACGCAGCGCAAAATACAAATGCCTTACGTTTTCACCATAGCAAATCCGCAGCGGGGTTGACGTCTGTCCTTTAGAGAGAAAAAAAAGGCGCGGAACACCGCGCCTTGCATGTCAATCAAACATATTGTTCTAACGTCGGGCACTGCGCCGGGAGAACACCCATTTTTCTGCTTCGATCAGGGCAAAAATCACCGCGCCCATACCCAACGACATGACCCAGTAAGACGCGGGCAATGGGGCCGTACCAAAGATGCGGTTCATGGCGGGCAAGTAAATGATGGCGTATTGCAAGGCGCCCAGCACCCCGGTCGCCACCCACAGCGCCGGGTTCTGAAACATGCGCAAGTTGAGCGAGAACGCACTTTGCTCGCGGCAATTGAACATGTATACCCATTGCAGCGTGACCAGTAGTTGCAGCACTGCGGTGCGGATCATCGCTTCATCCAGCCCTTGTGCAATCAGACGGGCTTCCAGCCAGTACGCCCCGCCCGCGATCAACACGCCCACCATACCAATCCGCCATAACCCATGCAGGTCAAGGATATTGGCGTCCGTGGGGCGCGGTGGACGTTTCATCAGGCCTTCTTCTGCCGGTTCAAACGCAAGAGCGAAGGCCAGTGTGGTTGAGGTCGCCATGTTCATCCACAAGATTTGCAGCGGCGTGAGCGGGATCGTCGCCCCGGCCAGCAAGGCCACGACAATGATCAGCCCTTGCGCCAGATTGGTCGGCAAGGCAAACAGAATGGTCTTTTTCAGATTGTCATAGAGGCGGCGGCCCTCTGTCACGGCGGCGGCAATGGTAGAGAAGTTATCGTCCGCGAGCACCATGTCGGCGGCCTCTTTGGTGACCTCTGTCCCTTTGATCCCCATGGCAATGCCGACGTTGGCTTGCTTGAGCGCGGGTGCATCGTTTACGCCGTCGCCCGTCATCCCGACCACCTGGCCTTGCGCCTGCAAGGCTTTTACCAACCGCAGCTTGTGCGCCGGGCTCGTGCGGGCAAACACGTCATATTCGCTACTGGCGCGGACCAGCTCTGCATCGGTCATGTGTTCCAGCTGCCCGCCGGTGATCACACTATCCGTCTTGTCCATGCCCAGCATACGCGCGATGGCCATGGCGGTTTCCGGGTGATCCCCGGTAATCATTTTGACCTCAATGCCAGCAGAACGGCAGGTGGCAATCGCGGTTATGGCCTCAGGCCGGGGCGGATCCATCATGGCAGCAACCCCAAGCCATTGCAGGCCGGTTTTCAGATCGTCGTGATCAATCTGATCCGTCGCGGCATCCACAGGTTTGATACAGGCGGCTACCATGCGCAAACCCTGGCGGGCCAGCATCGCCATTTGTTCATCCCACCAGGCATGGCGAACCGCTTGCAAACCGCCTGCGGTGGCTTCGGCGGCAGCCATGGCCAGCAAGATGTCCGGCGCACCGGTCACCAGAATCTGCCGTTGCCCGTCGATCTCATGCAGGGTGGCCTGATATTTCCAGGCGGAATCGAAGGGGATCTTATCCAGCAAAGTGGCCTGTTCAAAGGTAAAGCCGGACTTGGCTGCCAGCACCTGCAAAGCACCGGCCGTGGGCGCCCCTACTACCTGCCACTGCCCGTTGTCCTGCCGCAGGCTGCTGTCGTTACACAGATGAACCACGCCAATCAATTGCGTCAGCACCGGATCGGCGGTGCGTGTGGCCGGTACGTCGCTGGCGCGATTGCGAATTTCGCCTTGCGGGTTGTAGCTCTGACCCGTGACTTTGTAGTGCTGATCGGCCAGCACCACTTCCTTGACCGTCATTTCATTCATGGTGAGCGTGCCGGTTTTGTCCGAGCAGATCACCGTCATTGCACCCAGCGTTTCCGCCGTCGGCAAGCTGCGAATGATTGCGCGCTTGCGGGCCATGGCCTGAACCCCCAGGGAGAGCATCAGCGAGATCACGGCGGGCAGCCCTTCCGGCACCGAAGCTACGGCCAGGCTGATCAACGCCAGTAGTAACTCGCCGGTCGGCACAGCGTGAAACACCATGCTGTAGACAAACAGGATGGCCATGGCGCATAGAATCGCCCAGAAAATACCGCGCCCCAATTTGTCGATTTGCTGCAACAAGGGCGTTTTGCTGCGCTTCACATCCGCCAGCATGCCGTTGATCTGGCCCAGTTCAGTCTGCGCGCCGATCTCCACCACCACACCCGTAGCCGTACCCGCACTGACCGTCGTACCAGAGAACGCCAGGTTGATTCGATCGCCCAGCGGTGCATCGCCCGACAACGCATGGGTTTGCTTGGCCACCACCGTAGATTCACCGGTCAGGATGGCCTCTTCTACCTGCAATCCGTGGACTTCCAGCAAGCGTAAATCGGCTGGAACCCGGTCTCCGGGGCGCAAGGTGACGATATCGCCTGGCACCAGCATGGCGGCATCAATGTGCTGCGCGCGGCCCTCCCGCATCACCGCCGCAGTGCTTGAAAGCATATTGCGAATGCCCTTGAGGGATTTTTCCGCGGCATTTTCCTGGATAAAACCAATCAGTGCGTTGATCACCACGACGCACAAGATAACGATGGTATCGATCCAGTGCCCCATTACACCGGTTAACACTGCGGCGGCGAGCAGAATATAAATCAGCACATCATTGAAATGGGTGGCAAACCGGCGCCATGCCGGCATCGGTTTTTTTTCCGGCAAGCTATTGGGCCCACACTCTGCATGCCGTTGCGCGGCCACCGCCGCCGCCAAACCCGTGGCCTGCGTGCCAAGCGAGCTCAAGGTCTGGTCGGCATCCAGTTGATACCAGGGGGGTTTCTTCAGGTCAGAAAGGCGATCCGGCTTCATAGCGCACCTCCAGCCGTGTGGTGGCGGTGCGGCAGGCGGGGAGACAGGGTGTGGACGTGGTGCACGCGTAGCTCCTTTGTTTTGGCAAACAAAGTCAAACAAACGCGGCAAAGTCGGCGAGCAGAGTCTGGAGAGTGGAACCGGCGCGAACCCGACGAGGGCTGGGCGGCAAATCTGCGTGTCTGTTTAACCCTGTATGAAAAAGTGGTGTTTCATGAGCATCCAATTTAACAAACAAGCTATTGAATATTCGGTGAAATGTTGCCGGCATGTGCCGAATGTAATTATTTGCAGCGCCTTGCCATAACAGCCTGGGGCCCTTGGGTCTGCGTCTAATTTACCCGGTAGAACCCTCAACATGACACACTCGTGCAAGACCGCTCAGGGGGAGTAAAAAGAAGTCGTGCCATGTGGAGGCGCGTACGCAGGGGCGATATCATGGGCGACATCCTCAACAAGTGAGTCTCACATGAACGCTGGTCTGATCCGCAACACCATGATTGCTCTGTTTGCTGGCGCAACCCTGAGCGCAACCACCATTGCCGCACCGGCGCCCACGGACAAACTTGCGGGCGGTGTCACCGTAACGCATACCGTCGTTGGTACTGGCGCACAACCCACTGCCAACTCCACGGTCACGGTGCATTACAAAGGCACGCTGCAAAGCACAGGCGCTGTGTTTGATAGCTCCTACACCCGCAACAAGCCGCTGACCTTTGCGTTGACTCAGGTAATCCCGTGCTGGCAGGAAGCTATTCCGAAGATGAAAGTAGGTGGCAAGGCGCACCTTGTCTGTCCGGCTGCCGCAGCCTATGGCAGCGCTGGTGCCGGTAACGTAATCCCGCCCAACGCAACGTTGTTGTTTGACGTGGAATTACTGGACGTGAAGGGCTAAGCCTCTTTGAGCGCGGCCGGCTCAAAAACCGGCACGCCAATGAAAAACGCCGGATCAGTTCAATGACTGATCCGGCGTTTTCGTATTGGTCGGAATGGCGGGATTCGAACTCGCGACCCCTTGCACCCCATGCAAGTGCGCTACCAGGCTGCGCTACATTCCGAGGAAGGGCGATTATAGCCGCACCTTGTTACTCTGCCTACCCCTTTCGCTCAGTTTTGCAGTTGGCCGTTATTTGCGGCACCGACCGGCTCGTTGAGCCAGTCCAGCAAAGCCTGAAGCTCCTCACGGATGGAGGTCGCGGGGTTGGCGGCTTCTTCACCGGCATGAGCAAGCTGGTTGCGCGCGCCGCTGATGGTGAAGCCTTGTTCGTAAAGCAGCGAGCGGATACGCCGCACCAGCAGCACTTCGTGGTGCTGATAGTAGCGGCGATTGCCACGCCGTTTTACCGGCTTGAGTTGGGTGAATTCCTGCTCCCAATAGCGCAAGACGTGCGGCTTGACGCCGCACAAGTCGCTCACTTCACCGATGGTGAAGTAGCGCTTGGCCGGGATGGAGGGCAGTTCACTGGTTGGAATGACGTTGCTGTTGCTTTGCATAATGCAGTTCAACAAGTCCCTTCAGTTTCTGGCTGGCATGAAATGTCACCACACGACGGGCAGAGATAGGAATCTCTTCGCCAGTCTTGGGATTGCGACCAGGCCGTTGCGGCTTGTCGCGCAGCTGGAAATTGCCAAAACCGGACAGTTTGACGACATCCCCTTCTTCAAGGGAGGTGCGGATTTCTTCAAAAAACGCCTCGACCATATCTTTGGCTTCGCGTTTGTTCAGGCCAACCTTGTCAAACAGCAAATCGGCGAGGTCTGCTTTGGTAAGCGTCATTGTTGTTATCTCAAAAACTTATGTGAGTCGGCACAGGGCGTGCACATCAAAAAAAGAAACGGGTTACGCGCGCAATGTCGCACCACAAGCGTGCGCGGCAGCAATCAGTGCAGCCACAGCAGCTTCGACTTCCTCGTCGGTCAGAGTCTTCTGAGTATCTTGCAACAACACTTTGAATGCAAGGCTCTTTTTCCCTTCCGGGACACCCTTGCCACGGTAGATATCAAAGAGTTCGATGCTCGTCACCAAAGGTTGCGCGGCGCTTGCAAAAGCGTTTTGCAGGCTTGCAAGGGACTGGCTCTCATCGACTACCAACGCAAGATCACGTCGTACTGCTTGCAGGCGGTTCACGGTTTTGGCACGAACCGGCGTCACTGCCAGCAAAGGTGCAACGTCCAGCTCAAATACCACCGGTGCTTGCACCAGGTCGTAGCCTTGAACCCATTGCGGATGCAGTTCGCCAACCCAGCCGACCACAATACCGTCGACGATGATATCGGCAGAGCGGCCCGGGTGAAGGGCACTGTGGCTGGCGCGGCGGAACTCTGCCACGCGCGGTGAAATCAGTGCTTCTACATCGGCTTTGACGTCAAAGAAATCAACCGTTGCCTTGGGTGTTGCCCATTGTTCCGGATCACGCGTACCCCAAGCGAGGCCAGCCACTTTTTCTGGCTGGGCCCGATCAGATACACCATGGAACACGCGGCCCAGTTCAAACAGACGTACACGTTCGGCCTTGCGGTTCAGATTGTATTGCAACGCGCTGATCAGACCGCCCAGCAAAGATGAACGCATGACGCTCATCTGGCTGGCGATCGGGTTGATCAGTTTGACCGCGGCATTGTTGCCGGCCAGTTCACGTTCCCACTTCTCTTCCACAAAAGAATAGCTGATTGCTTCCTGGTAGCCGGCGGCCACCAGAATGCGCTTGAGCGCGAACTTGTCACGGGCGTTACCGGGCTGCGGCAGCATGGCAATGCGGCTACCGGCCGGGTTCACCGGAATGTTGTCGTAACCGTATACACGGGCGACTTCTTCAATCAGGTCTTCTTCGATCTCGATATCGAAGCGGAAGCTTGGCGGCGTCACGGTGATGACGTCGCCATTGAGTTCAGCGGTCAGGCCCAGACGCTTGAGCAGCGAAAGCACATCTGCTGCCGGCAGAGCCAGACCCAGCACACGCGCCACGCGCGATACGCGCAATGCTACGGGCTTGCGCTCCGGCAGCGTGGTCGTCGTTTCGACGACGGGGCCTGCCTGGCCACCGCAAATATCGACCAACAGGCGAGTAGCGCGTTCCAGCGCTTCACGCGCGTTGCCAAAGTCCACGCCACGCTCGAACCGGTGACTGGCGTCAGACGAGAACCCCAGACGACGGGCCTTGCCGGCGATATCCGCCGGCGCAAAGAACGCGGACTCCAGGAAAATATCACTGGAGTTATCGTCGATCTCGGAATTGGCGCCACCCATGATGCCGGCCAGCGCCACCGGGCGTACGCCGTCGGTGATGACCAGCATGTCGGCAGTCAGGTCCAGCTCTTTGCCGTTCAGCAACGTGAGCTTTTCGCCGTCACGCGCAAAACGAACCAGAATGCCGCCCTGCAGCTTGTTGGCGTCAAACGCGTGCATCGGTTGGCCTTGTTCAAGCATCACATAATTGGTGATGTCGACCACGGCCGAAATACTGCGGATGCCAGAGCGTTCCAGGCGTTGTTTCATCCAGTCCGGCGTGGCGGCCTGGCGATTGATATTACGCACGATACGACCCGCGTAACGCGAGCAAGCCGCCCCCGCTTCCAGCTTGATGCTGATGGTGTCGTCAATCGTCGGCGCAACTGCGGTAATCGCGACCGGATGCTGTTCTGCACCGGTCAGTGCGGCCACTTCACGCGCAATACCGCGAATCGACAAACAATCAGCGCGATTAGGCGTGAGTTTGAGCGTGAGCAGCGTGTCATCCAGATTCAGGTATTCACGCAGCGAGACGCCCACCGGGGCGTCGGCCGGCAGAATCAGCAAACCACTGGATTCTTCGCTAATGCCAAGCTCTTTGGCCGAACACAGCATGCCGCTGGATTCAACGCCACGAACCTTGGCTTGCTTGATCTTGAAGTCGCCCGGCAGCACGGCGCCCACGCGCGCGCACGGCACACGCACGCCGGCGGCCACGTTGGGCGCACCGCAGACAATCTGGATCGGCTCGGCTTCGCCGACGTTTACGGTACAGACGTTCAGGCGATCGGCGTTTTCATGCTTGGTAACGGTCAGCACTTCGGCCACGATCACTTGCGTGAATGCAGGCGCCGCCGGATCGGCTTCTTCAACTTCCAGACCGGCCATCGTCAACAGATGCGCCAGTGCTTCGGATTCGAGCTTGGGGTTGACCCAGCTACGCAACCACTGTTCAGAGAATTTCATGGTATTCGCCCTGGCTTATTTGAATTGCTGCAGGAAAGCGAGATCGTTCTCGAAGAAAAGCCGCAGATCGTTCACGCCGTAATAGAGCATGGCAAAGCGATCCAGGCCAAAACCAAAGGCAAAACCGGTGTAGGTCTCGGGGTCGATGCCCACATTGCGCAACACGTTCGGATGAACCATGCCGCAACCACCGATTTCCAGCCAGCCGCGCTCACCCAGCACATCGACTTCTGCCGACGGCTCAGTGAACGGGAAGAACGACGGACGGAACCGCACTTGCAGATCGTCACGTTCGAAGAAATTGCGCAGCCAGTCGGTAATGACGGCTTTCAGATCGGCAAACGACACGCCCTCTTCCACCCACAGACCTTCCATCTGGTGGAACATGGGGGAATGAGTGGCGTCCGAATCAACGCGGTACACGCGACCTGGCGCGACGATCTTGATCGGCGGCTTGTTGTCGAGCATGTAGCGCACTTGAATCGGCGAGGTATGCGTGCGCAAAACCAGCGGCTCGGCAGCGGTCGAACCTTCTACATAGAAGGTGTCCTGCATGGCGCGGGCCGGGTGGTCTTTGGGGATATTCAGTGCTTCAAAGTTATGGAAATCGTTCTCGATTTCCGGGCCATCGGCCACAGCAAAACCCAACGAAGCAAACAGGGTTTCCATACGATGCTGCACCAGGGTGACCGGATGCAGACCGCCCAGGCCATGAGTGCGGCCGGGCAAGGTGATGTCGAGCGCTTCGGCAGCCAGCTGGCGAGCCAGCTTTTCCTGGGCGAGCGCTTCACGACGGGAATTGAGGGTAGCTTCAAACGCCTGGCGGGCTTGATTGACAGTGGCACCGAAGGTTTTTTTCTCTTCAGGTGGCAGCGTGGCCAGTTGTTTGAGCAGCGCGGTGATCGCGCCTTCTTTGCCTACATATTTGGCTTTTACGTTTTCCAGTGCGGCGGCTTCACTGGTTGCATTCAGTTCGGCGAGGCCTTGCGCAAGAAGGGCTTGTACGTCCATATCGAATGTCGCGCGTATCGCGCGCTCCTGCCTGGAAATCAACAATTCTTCGGTCGTGTCCTGATGACTCAAGACCCGTAAACCAATAAAAAAGGGAGGCCGGGAAGCCTCCCTGATCTTGCTCACTGCGTTGATACGCCGCCGTTATTGCACGGCGTTCATTGCAATCAGGCTGCGAGGCTAGCCTTGGCGGTTTCAACAAACTTGGCAAAAGCCGGCTTGTCGAACACGGCCAGATCGGCCAGAACCTTGCGGTCAACTTCAATGCCGGCCTTCTTCAGACCGTTCATGAACTTGCTGTAAGCCAGACCCAGTTCACGGGATGCAGCGTTGATACGCGCGATCCACAGCTGACGGAACTGACGCTTCTTCTGACGGCGGTCACGATAGGCGTATTGGCCTGCCTTCATTACCGCTTGCTTGGCAATGCGGTATACGTTCTTGCGACGGCCGCGATAGCCCTTCGCCAGATTCAGGATTTTCTTGTGACGAGCACGGGCGGTTACACCACGTTTAACGCGAGGCATGGTTCTTCTCCTTTAGTTACGCGTAGGGCAACATCGCACGTACGTGACCCATGTTGGTCGAATCGACCATGCAGGTGCCGCGCAGTTGACGCTTGTTCTTGGTGGTTTTCTTGGTCAGGATGTGACGCTTGAACGCTTTGCTGCGCTTCACGCCACCGCCACCAAGGACTTTCAGGCGCTTGGCAGCGCCACTTTTGGTTTTCATCTTGGGCATTTGTATGCTCTCCAAGTATGTTTAGATCCGGCAGAAGGCGCCCTCATAACAAGGGACTTTGAGCCCGCCACCACGCTTTTATTGCGGCTGCTTGTTCCGGCCTATGGTTTCCCATCTTCCAGAACATTGGCGGGGGCAGCCGCACCCCCGCTTGAAACTGTATTACCAACAATGTTGATACCGGCTTGAAGAGGTTTATTTCTTCTTCGGTGCCAGCATCATCACCATCTGACGACCTTCCAGACGGGGGAATTGTTCTACCACCGCCAGTTCCACCAGATCGGCTTCAAGGCGCTTCAACTGCGCCATACCGAT
>JASLES010000497.1 GCA_030151005.1 Silvimonas sp. | reverse complement strand
GCGTAAGGCGTGGCGCAGGCCATTGGTCAGGCTCCAGGCCGCTGATTTGCTGGCGCTGTAACCGGCCATCATGGGGGAATTGATCCAGGACACGACCGACAACACGTTCAGGATGGCGCCACCGCCGTTGGCGGCCAGGGTGCCGGCAAAGGCACGGGCAAGGCGCAGCGGGCCGTAGTAGTTGGTTTCCATTTGCTGGCGGGCCGACTCTACGGCGTTATCGTCCAGGAATCCGCTCATTTGGGCGATGCCGGCGTTGTTGACCAGCACGGTCACGTCTTTGAGTTCGGCGGCCAGTGCGGCGACATCGGTATCGCTGGTGACATCCAGTTTGACCGGAATGACGCCGGGCAGCGTGACCGTGGCCGGGTCACGCGCTGCGGCGTAAACCTTGCGGGCACCGCGGGCCAGGGCTGCTTTGGCAAAGGCCAGGCCCAGACCACGGTTGGCGCCGGTAATCAGTACGACTGCGTTTTCGAGTTTCATGATGTTTCTCCAAAGGTTCTACATGTTAAATATTACGATCGTCATATTTTGAATCAAGCAAAAACCGGCCAGGCCGGGTCATACAAAAACATAAGATCAGCATTAGTGCGGGAGTGCGTCTGACGCGGGTGCAGAAATCGTGGCAGGGGCTTCGTACTGCGCGCGCAAAGTGCTGCGGGCGTTGGCAAGGATAGCTTTACCGGCTTCGTTATCACCCAGCGTGCGCGCCAGTTGCAGCGTGCCAATCAATGCGCCGGCCAGCACGGGGGCCTGTGTGGCGTCGGGCAGAAACTTGCGGATGCCTTCAATAAACGCGTGTACCCGGCTGCGGGCGGCATCCAGCACCATGTCGGACTGGCGTGGCATGTCTGAACCCAGGGCGGCGACCGGGCAGCCGCATTCGGCATCTGCCAGGTGCGAATCAGACAGATACGCCTCGATGAGCGCGGCCAGTGGGCTCAGCCCTTGCTGGCGAGCGGCTTCCAGGCTGACGGTGATATTGGCGGTACTCTGGCGTGCCGCGTGTTCCATGGCTTCAACCAGCAAAGCATCGCGTGAGGCAAAGTGGGCGTAGAAGCCGCCGTGGGTCAAACCGGCTTCTTTCATGATGTCGGCGACGCCAACGCCTTGATAACCGGCCCGGCGAATTGCACGGGCAGCCACATCCACAATGCGCTGATGGCTAAGTTCCTTGCGGCCGGGTTTGGTTTCCATGATTACTGACCAATCGATATATGATGTTCGTCATATTTATGCAAAGACGCATGCGTGTCAACGGCCCAGGTGACCAGCGGTCACTAAAACAAAACGGCCACGCTGGGGTGGCCGTTGTCGTTATGCGCCCGAATAGGTCAGTAAAGCGGCGTGCCGGCCTTGTAGGCCGCCTGGAAGGCTTGCCAGTCCAGATTCACCTGATCGGCGTAACTGAAAGCAAAGGCAGAGATCTCGCTTTGCAGGCCGCTTTGGCTGGTCACCGCATTCAGAATCTCGGTTTCGATCTGATAAGGCACCACGGTGCTGTCGTAGTCCTGATCGGCCAGGGCATGGGCAGAGGCCAGCGCCTGACCGACGTAGGTCATGGCCGTGTTGAATTTGCTGCTGCTGGACAACTGGGTGTAGTCAAAGTCTTCAGCAAACGGAGACTTCTCATGCACATAAAACGGGATGCCGTTGATGGTGGTGTAGCCCACCAGCACATCCGCATTCAAGACCTGTGCCTTGGCAGTGCGGGCGACCCGATCACCTTCGTTGTTGGCGTAATCACCCGTGCTCAGTTGCGCCGGGGCGGCAATGGCGACATCGCTCAGGGCTTCTTGTTTGAGTTCCAGAATCACGTCATCAGAGGTCGATGTCGAGGCGCCTTCAACCAACACGTAATAGCGATAACGGCCCAGGCTGCCGGTGCCGGAACCCAGTTTCTGGCGGATGTCTTTCACCGTGTAGAAACTGGCCGCGTATTGCTTGCCGGATGAGATCGTCTGCACATAACTGGCGACTGCGGCGGTAATGGCGGAATAGGCATTGCTGTTTACCGTGACCAGGGCTGAGGTCGTCTGGAACACGCGCTTGCTGCCGCTGGTGGTGGTGTATTTGGAAAGCAAGTCCGAACGCTTGTCGCCCGCCGCGTCTGAGATCACGTCCTTGATCACGCTGCTGGTGTTGCTGGTGGTCAGTTGAAAGCTCTTTTCAGCGGTGCTGCCATTGAATTTGCCCAGTTGCGCCAGGTACGCACTCACGAAGGTATTGATGCCGGTGGTGATGTCCTTGTCGGCCAGCCCGTTTTCCCGGTCTGCCAGCACCATGCTCACAGCGGCGCGGCGCAGATCCCATACATATTGACCCAGATAGCCTTGATCAAAGTCGTCCACAGTGAACACCGCTTTGCCGCTGCTGTCTTGCCAGGCGCCAAAGTTGGCCAGATGAGTATCGCCACCCAGCCAGGTAAAGGCCGTCGAGGCGCTGGTATAGGCCGAGGCGGGCAGGGTGGTCATGTCGTGATAGAAAATGTCAGCGGTGCCCCGATAAAAAGAGAACGCGCTGCCATTCATGGTCGACATCTTGGTGGCCAGATCGGCGCTGTCGGTTGCGGCGTAAGGGTGGTTGTAGTTATAGATGTCGTTGACCACCCAGCTGGCGCGAGACGTGGCGGCGAAAGTGGTGGCGCAAGCAAAAGACAACAACAGCGCAAGACAAGACTGGCGTTTTGACATCAGAGTGCTCCAGGTAAGGCACCGCTAACGGGTGCGAATGGCGGCGTATTACGCCTGGCCTGGATGACAAGCCCAAGACATCGAAAAACATCGCTGCCCGTTGTATCGTTTTTCATACAAATATTGCCAAGGCAATCAAATGCCGATCAATCAAGCTGTTGATGGCGGTGCCGCCATTCGTCCCTTTTTTACTGAATATGCGTGTCAGGATGTTGTATGCATGACGGGGATGGTGCGGGCAAGAGGTCCCGCAGTGCGAGTACCATCGCGGCTGCGGGACCAAGGCGTGGCGAACTGCTGCGTAAGCGGGACCGGGTTATCGGCCACGGTAGATGGGTACAGCAGGTCAATCTGACGATCGGTGACTGGCGTTCAGGCAAAAACGGCAGATAATGACGTTATGCCAGCCGCATGACGGTTGCCGCACGTGTATCAGGAGTCATCATGAATGTCGGTTTGAACAGCCCTATTGCCTCGACACAAGCGTCGTCTTCGCTGCAGCGTGCGCCGCAGGCCAACGACAACCAGACACTGGGGCGCGCGCAAGACAACAACACGCACGATGAAGTGCGTGCCGCAACCGCGCCTGGCCCTGCTTCAGCCACGCCGGTCAATAACGGTGTGAGCACTGCCAACGGCAGCACCACGGTCAACACCACCCATTCGGTCAACCAGACCAATCAGATCGCTGCCAATACCGCCGCGCACCAGGCTGCGCAGGCACAGCAAAATGCAGCCGCTGCCGCGCAGAGTAACAATCCGACCTACAACACGCTGGGTCAGCGCGTGGGTGGCTTGGTTAATACCTCTGCCTAAGCCACCGTTATTCCAGAAAAACCCGCCGCTGGCGGGTTTTTTATTGGGCGTTATTCGGGCAAACCGCCGCTTGTGGCATGCTCCGCGCACAGCAGTACAAAACGATAAAGTCTATCCGGAGGATGCCATGAAGCCGATTCGTCGCCACCTGTTACTGAGTGCGCTGGCCAGCCTGACTTTGACGCTGGCGCACGCAGAACCCAAGCCCGTCAGCGTGGATTGCAAAACCACCAAGGGTGACCTGGAGATCACCGTGCAGCCCGCCTGGGCGCCCTTGGGCGCAGCACGTTTTCTGCAATTGGTGGATGACGGTTTCTTCACCAACATGCCGTTGTTTCGCTGCGTGAACAACTTTATCTGCCAGTTTGGCGCTACCCCGCCGCGCGCCGAGGCCAAAACCTGGGCCAGCATTGCAGATGATCCCAAAATACCGGCTTTGCGATCATTCAAGCGTGGTTACCTGAGCTTTGCCGGCGCAGGCCCGAATACCCGTTCCACGCAGATGTTCATTACCCTGGGTGACAATATTGGCGGTTTGGGTGAACAGCCGTGGGAAACCCCGTTTGCACAGGTCACACCGGCCAGTCTGCAGAGTACGGTCGCCCACCTGAATACCAGCTACGGCGACATGCCGCCTTGGGGTAAGGGCCCAGACCCGCAAAAAATTGCCGCGATGGATGGGGCGACGTACCTGACGCAAAACTACCCGCAACTCGATTACATCAAGCGTTGTACGCGGCGTTGAGGCAGGTCTTTAGCCATGCCCCGGCTGCCATTGATCGTGTGCCGGAATCTGGGTTCCATAAACCAGCCACGGTGCGGCGTGTGAAGCCCAGATCGTGAACTCTGGTGTCTGGCCCGGATCGTCATCCAGGGTCGCGACGCGCAGGATGACGGCATCCCGCTCATCGCGCCGGGCGATCAGATGGGTACCGCAACGCGAACAGAAATAGCGTTTTTTGCCGGGCGATGATTCATACGCGGTCAGTGCGTCTTCGCCCTTTACCCACCGAAAATGTGCGTGTTTGACCATCGCTGCGGTGTTGAATGCCGCTGCATGGGCTTTACGGCAGGTGTGGCACGCACAGTGTTCGATGGCGGAATCAAGCTGGCTGATCTCGTACTCAATGGTCTGACACAGACAAGAACCGCGCATAAAGTCGCTCCGGGTAAACACGTTCGCAGTCTAGTGCGGGTCGTTGAGTTTGTCAGGGCCAGTGGTTTCGCCGGGTGCCTTGCTCACCACCCGGTTACGACCCGTGCGCTTGGCTTCATATAACGCCTCGTCGGCGCGACGGATGAACTGGGCGATCTGTTCGTCGGCCCCCATCACCGTGACGCCAAAGCTGGCAGTAATGCGCATGCCGGCCGGCCAGATGACCTCGGTTACGGACTGACGCATACGCTCTGCACGGCTGGTGGCGGTATCCAGGGCCGCATTGGGGAAGAACAGCACCAGCTCTTCACCGCCCCAGCGCACCAGGTAATCCCCGGAACGGATTTGCGTACCCAGCAATTGTGCAAACTGCTTGAGCACCATGTCGCCCACCTCGTGGCCGTGGGTATCGTTGACTTCCTTGAAGTGGTCAATATCGACAAACACCATGGCCAGCGGTTTGCCGCTGTAACGGGCATGTTCAGAGGCGCGCAGGAGTTCTTCGAGCACGCCGGCGCGGTTACGGATGCCGGTGAGCGGATCACGCTGTGCTTGCTCTGAAATCTGGATTTTTTCCAGGTGCAGGGTTTCGGCCAGATCGCGTAGCGCGTGTTCACGCTGGCGGCTTTCACTCAGGCTCTGATTAAGCCGTGCCTGATCCTGAATCAGCGCAATGACACTGAGTAGAATCCAGCACAGCACCAGCAAGGTGGCCAGTTTCTCCCGGCTGATCCATTTGCCGTGAAAAGCAATGTAGTCAATGGTGAGCTGGTGTTCGCCCGGCTCTTTGAACCCGGCGGTGGTCAGACTGATCATGGGCACGCGGTGCAGATCTACCGCGCTTTGTGCCAGCGCAATGTGATGGTCATCCAGCCACCATTCAGCCACGCTAAACAGATCAAACGGAATAGAGACGGCTTCACCACCCGCTTTGGGCGTGAAGCTGACCAGGTTGTTTTTCCAGGTCTCCGGGGACTCAACCTTGCTATACGCCGGGTCGAAATTACGCGCCACAAACCGCACCTGCCGACGGCCAGGGCCCTGGTAATCCAGCTTGATTTCCACCCGGTCGTAATCGGCCAGATCAATGCCTTCAGGCGCTTTGGCCAGGGTGACATCCAGCTCGCAATACGGCCAGTCGTAGCGCACACCCAGCGTGCAATTCATGCGCATGCGATGACCGTCCGGGTGATAGCTGGCCCGCGAATAACCGGTTGGGTCTTTCTGGGCATCGCCATCACTGACCACGCTGATGGGGTAACCGCTGCGGGCGTCGATATACAACACCCGATCCATGCCCCACGTTTGCCAGGCCAGCAACACGACGGACAAGAGCAGCATGACCAGCATACCCTGCCGATGAAACCCCGATAGCGACATGAGCGTTTTTCCTCCCCCTGACCGGGTCGACCTCGCCTGCGCCGGCCGCTTTGTGTTGTGTCTTTATAAGTTAACTCTTGATCATTTGATCGCCACCTGACAAGTACGGGGAGAGGGAAGGCGGCCTTC
>JASLES010000349.1 GCA_030151005.1 Silvimonas sp. | reverse complement strand
GCGTTTTGCTGGCGCAGGGTGTGCCAGGCCATCAGTTTTTCACCGGTTTGCGGGTCGTACACTTCAATATCGTCGCCCACGCTGTTGGCGGGCCACAGGCCGATCACGCCAGATGCGGTAATCCAGTTCTCGGCAATCATTTTGGTCAACATGGCTTGCGCGTCGGCAAACAGGGCGCGGGCGGATTCGCCGACCACTTCGTCTTCCAGAATGCGCGGGTATTTGCCAAACAATTCCCAGGCGTTGAAGAACGGGCTCCAGTCGATGATCGGGGCGATTTCAGAGAGTGGTACGTTTTCAAACTTCATCACGCCCAGTTGTTTGGGTTTGGGCGGGTTGTAGTGTTGCCAGTCAATGATGGGCTTGAAGGCGTTGGCGCGGGCGGTGGCCAGCGGCAGCAGTTTGCTTGCGCCTTTGTTGGCGTGGATGGTGCGAATGTTCAGGTATTCATCCCGCACTTTGCCGACGTAATCGGGCTTGAGTTCGTCACTCAGCAGGCTGGAGCACACGCCCACGGCGCGTGATGCGTCCGGTACGTAAATCACGTTGCCGCTGGGGTAGTTCGGCTCGATCTTGACCGCAGTGTGTACCTTGGAGGTGGTCGCGCCGCCAATCAATAGCGGTACGTTGAATTCCTGGCGCTCCATTTCTTTGGCCACGTGCGCCATTTCTTCCAGGCTAGGCGTGATCAGGCCAGACAGGCCAATGATGTCCGCGCCAATCTCTTTGGCGGTATCCAGGATTTTCTGGGCCGGCACCATCACGCCCAGGTCGGTCACTTGATAGTTGTTACAACGCAGCACCACGCCGACGATGTTCTTGCCGATGTCGTGTACGTCGCCCTTCACCGTCGCCATCACAATCTTGCCCTTGGCCGGCGCGTCCGCGAGGCCCATGGCAATTTTTTCTTCTTCGATAAACGGTTCCAGGTGGGCCACGGCGGCCTTCATCACGCGGGCGGATTTCACCACCTGCGGCAAGAACATCTTGCCTGCGCCAAACAGGTCGCCGACGTGGTTCATGCCGTTCATGAGCTGGTTTTCGATCACGTGGATCGGGCGTTCAGCGGCCTGGCGGGCTTCTTCGGTGTCTTCCACGATGTAGGTGGTAATGCCTTTCACCAGCGCGTGGGTAATGCGTTCTTGCAGCGGCAGGTTGCGCCAGCTCAGGTCTTCGCCCTTGGCGGCGTTGGCATCGCCCTTGAAGGATTCGGCCAGCGCAATCAGCGCTTCGGTGGCGGCCAGCGGGTCCGGGTTGCCGGTGTCGCGCATCAACACCACGTCTTCAATGCGCTCGCGCAGGTCTTTCGGTACTTCTTCGTATACTTCCAGCGCGCCGGCGTTGACGATCCCCATCGTCATGCCCTGGCTGATGGCGTGGTACAGGAACACGGCGTGGATGGCTTCGCGCACCTTGTTGTTGCCGCGGAAGCTGAAAGACACGTTAGAGACGCCGCCAGAAATCTTGGCGTACGGCAGGTGTTGTTTGATCCAGCCGGTGGCCTCGATAAAGTCCAGGCCGTAGCGGGCGTGTTCTTCAATGCCGGTGGCAATGGCGAAAATGTTGGGGTCGAAGATGATGTCTTCGGGCGGGTAGCCCACTTCGTCCACCAGAATGCGGTAGCTCTTCTCGCAGATTTCAATCTTGCGGGCAAAGGTGTCGGCCTGGCCGACTTCGTCAAACGCCATGACGATGACCGCCGCACCGTAGCGACGCAATAACCGGGCCTGCTCGACAAACTTCTCGCGACCTTCCTTCATGCTGATGGAGTTAACGATGGGCTTGCCCTGAATGCACTTCAGGCCGGCTTCAATCACATCCCACTTGGAGCTATCGACCATGATGGGCACGCGGCTGATATCGGGCTCGGCAGCGACAAGATTCAGGAACGTCACCATGGCTTTGTGGGCGTCCAGCATGCCCTCGTCCATGTTGATGTCGATGACTTGCGCGCCGGCTTCCACTTGCTGGCGGGCCACTTCCAGCGCGGCGGGGTAATCGCCGTTCAGGATCAGGCGGGCAAAGGCTTTGGAACCGGTGACGTTGGTGCGCTCGCCCACGTTCACAAACAGGTCTTTGTCGCCAATGTTGAAGGGCTCAAGGCCAGAGAGACGGCACTTCTTTTCAATATCTGGCAGTGCGCGCGGCGGCAGGTCTTTCACGGCCTGATAAATGGCGGCGATGTGATCCGGCGTGGTGCCACAGCAACCACCAATAATGTTCACCAGGCCATGCTCGGCCCATTCCTTGACCTGGCTGGCCATGGTGGCCGGGTCCAGATCGTAGCCGCCAAAGGCGTTGGGCAGCCCGGCGTTGGGGTGGACAGAGACAAAGGTCTCGGAGATCCGCGCCATTTCTTCCACGTACTGACGCAGCAAATCCGGGCCCAGCGCGCAGTTCAGACCAAAGGTCAGCGGTTCGGCGTGGCGCAGGCTGTTGTAGAAAGCCTCAGTGGTTTGGCCGGTCAGGGTACGG
Organism: Silvimonas sp.; assembly: GCA_030151005.1. Taxonomy (GTDB): domain Bacteria; phylum Pseudomonadota; class Gammaproteobacteria; order Burkholderiales; family Chitinibacteraceae; genus Silvimonas. The sequence goes on along the minus strand of JASLES010000349.1, from coordinate 2,630 downwards.
CCGGATTGGTCGGTAATCGTGCCGGAGATCATCACCGGCAGGCGCTCGGTGTCCGGGTGGTTGTCAAAATAGGTGTGGATGGCGAAAACGGCGGCTTTGGCGTTCAGCGTGTCGAACACGGTTTCAACCAGCAACAGGTCGGCGCCACCCTTCACGAGGCCATCGATGGCTTCGGTGTAGCTTTCTACCAGTTCATCAAACGTCACGTTGCGGTAGCCAGGGTCGTTTACGTCCGGGCTGATGGTGGCGGTGCGGTTGGTCGGCCCGAGCACGCCGGCACAATAACGGGGCTTGTTGGGCGTTTTGGCGGTCTGCGCCACGCACAACTCTTTAACCAGTTTGGCGGCGGCGTGGTTCATTTCCCACACCAGTTCTTCCATACCGTAGTCAGCCATGGCAATGCGGGTGCCGTTAAAGCTGTTGGTCTCGATGATGTCGGCACCGGCATCCAGATAGGCCTGGTGGATTTCACGGATGACCTGCGGTTTGCTGAGTACCAGCAAATCGTTATTGCCCTTGAGATCGCTCGGCCAGTCGGCAAAGCGCTCGCCGCGATAGTCTGCTTCTTGCAACTCATAGCGCTGAATCATGGTGCCCATACCACCATCCAGGATCAGGATGCGTTGGTTAAGCTGGTGTTGCAGGTCGGCGCGACGAGTCATTGGCTTGATTCTCAACAAGTTATGGCAAAACGAATCTTCAATTTTAACATGAGGGCGAGGGGTAAAACCCAAAGCCTGTAGTCCATGTGTAGCTTGAAGATGACCAAGGGGTAAAGATTTTGGCTTGCGGGCCGGCCCGGCACGGCGCATAACAGAAAATTACCGCTGCAATTGCAATCGTCGTAAAGGACGCTTTATGCCAGATCAGACGCTCGCGGGGCAGGTTGCCCTGGTGACCGGCATCGCCAACCAGAACTCCATTGCCTATGGCGTGGCCAAGGCGCTCAAGGCACGTGGTGCGGAGTTGGTTCTCACGTATCTGAACGCACGCACCCGGGATTTTGTCACCCCGCTGCTGGATGAACTGCAACCCGCGCTGTTTCTGGAATGTGATGTGCAAAAAGCCGGGCAACTAGAGGCCGTGTTTGCCGAGATCGATGGCCGCTTTGGCAAGCTGGATATCGGCATCCACTCCATTGCCTTTGCCCCGATGGACGACTTGCATGGCCGCATTGTCGATACCTCACGCGAGGGGTTTTTGCAGGCCATGGATATCTCTTGTCACTCCTTTGTACGTTTGTCGGCGCTGGCTGAGCCCTTGATGAACGCGGGCGGCACCCTCATCACCATGAGTTATTACGGTGCAGAAAAAGTGGTGCCCAACTACGGCGTGATGGGGCCGGTGAAGGCCGCGCTGGAATCCACCGTGCGTTATATGGCCAATGAACTGGGGCAGAAAAAGATCCGCGTGCATGCGGTGTCCCCGGGCCCGGTGCGGACTCGCGCCGCTGGCGGCATCCGTGAATTTGATCTGCTGATTGACGAAGCCGCCCGCCGTGCGCCGCTGGGCGAACTGATTGATATTGACGATGTGGGCGCGGCGGCCGCCTTTTTATGCGAACCACACGCGCGCCGTTTAACCGGAACAACGCTATACGTGGATGGTGGCATGCACGTACTGGCATAAAGCTTGCCTGCATCTGCAGGCCCACAACAAGACTACAAATTGATCAGAAAAGATCAATCAAGGAGAAACGGAACATGAAAGCCCAAGCCATCCGGTTTGATCAGACCGGTGACGCATCCGTATTGCGTTATACCGATGTCGACCTCCCTGAACCCGGCCCCGGCGAGGTGCGTTTGCGCCACGCTGCGGTGGGCGTGAACTTCATTGATACCTATCACCGCAGCGGCCTGTACGCCGTGCCGCTGCCTTCTGGCATTGGCCAGGAAGCCGCTGGCGTGGTCGAAGCGCTGGGCGAAGGCGTGACCGAGTTCAAAGTAGGCGACCGTGCCGCTTACGCTGGCGGGCCGATTGGCTCGTATTCTTCCCACCGCAACATTGCCGCCACGCGCCTCGTGCCCGTGCCGGATGCCGTGCCCGATGAGATTGCGGCCGGTACGCTGTTACGCGGCATGACTGCGCAATACTTGCTCAAGCGCACCTTCAAGGTAGAGCCGGGCATGACGGTGCTGATTCACGCCGCTGCTGGCGGCGTGGGCCAGATTGCCACGCAGTGGGCGCGGGCGCTGGGCGCCAAGGTGATCGGCACGGTGGGTTCTGCCGCCAAGGCCAAACTGGTTGCCCCGTTTTGCGATCACGTGATTGATTACACGCAGGGCAATTTTGCCGAACAAGTGCGCACGCTGACTGATGGCAAAGGCGTGCCGGTGGTGTACGACGGCGTTGGCGCGGCTACCTTCAATGGTTCTATCGATAGCCTGGCGCTACGCGGCATGCTGGTCAGTTTTGGCAATGCCTCCGGCCCGGTGCCACCGTTCTCGCCCGCACTGCTGTCGCAAAAAGGTTCGTTGTTCCTCACCCGCCCCACCCTGGGTCATTACACCGCAACCCGTGAAGAATTACTGGCCACGGCGGCAGATTATTTCTCCGTGGTTGCCAATGGCAAGGTCAAGGCCGAGGTTCACCAGCGTTACGCACTGGCCGATGCCGCCAAAGCGCACCGT
>JASLES010000475.1 GCA_030151005.1 Silvimonas sp. | reverse complement strand
CTCCTGAAAAACGGCCCACAAGGCCGTCGATCTGGCCCCCTGGCGGCCGGAGCTGGATTCCGGCGCAAGGGGGCCGCCGAGGGCCGGAATGACGAGTCAGTGGGATGCGTGTTGAATTTGCTGTTGCTGTTGCTGTTGCTGTTGCTGTTGCCGTTGCCGTTGCCGTTGGGGTTGTTTTTGACTTTCCTCCCCCATAAAAGCCCAGCGCCGAAGGAGTGGAGGGAGACCTTGGGCTCCCGACTGACTGAGGGGAGCCCGGAGCGCCGCCAGGCTGGGGTCGCCTTTCTTTGGTTACTTTCTTTGGCGAAGCAAAGAAAGTAACGTGCTCCGGCCACCGCCGGTATCAAAATGCTTTTCAACCGCGCGCCGAAGGCGCTAACCAAAATCCTGTTTGATGGGCCAGTTGCGCCTCCAGCAACTCTGCCCGCACTCCAATAAAAAAACGCCGCTTCCAAATCAGCGGCGTTTTTTTACAGCCAGGGGCAGCAAGCCCCAAAACAACTCACTTCACCCGCATCCCCGGCTTGGCACCCAGGTCTGGCGTCAGGATATACAACCCCCCATCGCCACCCGCGGCCAGCACCATCCCTTCAGACATGCCAAACTTCATCTTGCGCGGGGCCAGGTTGGCGACCATGACAGTGTGGCGGCCAATCAGGTCTTCCGGTTTGTACGCGCTCTTGATACCGGCAAACACGTTGCGGGTTTCTGGCAGGCCAATGTCCAGTGTCAGTTGCAGCAGTTTCTCTGCGCCTTCCACGTGCTGGGCGTTTACGATCTTTGCAATGCGCAGGTCGATCTTGCCGAAGTCATCAATATTGATGACGGGTTCGATTTCCGGGATTTCATAATCCGGCTTGGCCGCAGCGGGTTCATTGCTGGTCGGCGCCAGGCTTTGTTTGTTCTCTTCAATCAGCGCTTCAATGTTCTTCGGGTCTACGCGCTGCATCAGGTGCTGGTACACGTTGATGGTATGGCCGGTCAGCAGCGTGCTGGCGTCAGACCACATCAGCGGGGCGATGTTGAGGAAGCTTTCCACGTCACCAGCCAGTTTCGGCAGTACCGGCTTCAGGTACACGGTCAGGATGCGGAAGGCGTTGATCAGCACAGAGCAAACACGTTGCAGTTCGGCGTCCAGGCCTTCCTGCTTGGCGATTTCCCACGGCTTGTGCGCATCTACCCACTGGTTGACCTCGTCGGTCAGCGCCATGATGTCGCGGATGGCGCGGCTGTACTCACGGTTTTCCCACAGGCCGGCAATCTGGTCAGAGGCCGCTTGCAGCTTGGCCAGCGGGCCGCTGTCACCCAGATCGGCGGCCAGCTTGCCGTCAAAGCGCTTGGTGATGAAACCGGCGGCGCGGCTGGCAATGTTGATGTACTTGCCGATCAGGTCGCTGTTCACGCGGGCGACGAAGTCTTCCAGATTCAGGTCAATATCTTCGATATTGGCGTTGAGCTTGGCAGCAAAGTAGTAGCGCAGCCATTCCGGATTCAGGTGGCGCAGGTAAGACTCGGCGGTGATGAAGGTGCCACGGCTCTTGGACATCTTCTGGCCATCTACTGTCAAGAACCCGTGAGCGTTGATGCCGGTCGGGGTGCGGTAGCCGGCGTATTCCAGCATGGCGGGCCAGAACAGGGCGTGGAAGTAGAGGATGTCCTTGCCAATGTGGTGATACAACTCGGCGCCGGAATCCTTGTTCCAGAATTCATCAAAGTTGATACCGGTGCGATCGCACAGTTGCTGGAAGCTGGCCATGTAACCGACCGGCGCATCCAGCCATACATAGAAATACTTGCCCGGCGCATCCGGGATTTCAAAGCCGAAGTAGGGGGCGTCGCGGCTGATGTCCCAGTCGTTCAGGCCGGCATCAAACCATTCTTGCAGTTTGTTGGCCGCACCTTCTTGCAGGCGCAGGCGATCGTTGCCGTTGACGTTCACGCGGCCGGACGTCCAGTTGCGCAGGAACTCTTCGCAATCGCCCAGTTTGAAGAAGTAATGCTCAGAGTCACGCAGTTCTGGCGTGGCACCAGAAATGGCGGAGTACGGGTTGATCAGGTCAGTCGGGGCGTAGGTGGTGCCACAGACTTCACAGTTATCACCGTATTGGTCCTTGGCATGACACTTGGGACATTCGCCCTTCACAAAGCGATCCGGCAGGAACATGTTTTTCTGCGGATCGTACAACTGGCTGATGGTGCGGTTGGCGATCTTGCCGTTGGCTTTGAGCGCGTTGTAGATACGGTAGGAATACTGGCGGTTTTCTTCTGAATGCGTGCTGCCGTAGTTGTCGTAGTTCACATGGAACCCGGCAAAGTCTTGCTCGTGCGCCTGCTTGGCGTCCGCAATCAGTTGCTCTGGCGTAATGCCCAGATTTTGCGCGCGCAGCATGATCGGCGTGCCATGGGTGTCATCTGCACAGACGGCGTAGCACTCGTGCCCGCGCATCTTCTGAAAACGCGCCCAGGTGTCGGTCTGGATATGTTCCAGCATATGCCCAAGGTGCAGGGGACCGTTGGCATAGGGGAGGGCGGAGGTAATCAGTATCTTGCGCTTCATGGGATCAGGCTGTCCGTGTTGAACAATCGAATTGGCGATTATACCGCAAGAGACAGCCTGATCTGAAAAGCACGCCGTCCGTTTTACCGTCAGGAAGAAGATGCCACGGGCTCGCCCATGCCTTGTGTCGGGGCGGCTTCCAGTTCGCGCTGGCGTCGTACCCGTTTGAGGGGCAGCCACAGCACGGCCAGCCATGCCACGCGAGAGACCACCCGGAATGCCAGTGCCGGCAAAATCATGGCCGCCAGCCAGGATGCGATAGCTGCTAGCAGCAAGATATGGCTGTGTTCCATGAAAAAGCGAAAGACCCGACGTTGCAGATAATCATGAAACAGCAAGATGAACAGACTTGCCGCCGCTGCTTGCGTGAGCAACCGGGTCAGCAGGGGCCCGTGACGCGAAATCCAGACCGCCGCTGAGAGCACCAGATAAACACCGCAGATCGTTTGCCCGATGTTGCACACATAATCATCGAACACCCGATCGTTCAGATTCATCTCTCCTGATGACAGATAGTGCAGCACGATAAAGACGCCAAGACCGAGGCATGCGATTAACGGGCGCGGTTCAAAGGTGCGCAACCGTTGACGCAAGGCATGCCCGACCAGAAAGATGGGTACGGTGATCAGCAGCAGATCTGCGCTGAATGGAAAACCCAGTTCGCTATAGATGGCCGGCGTCGCCGAGTAAGCCACGTTTGTGAGTGGAATGGGCATTTCCTGCAGTTGCTGAAACATCTCCCACGCCAGCGTCACGCAGGTCAGCCCGATCAGCAACGATAACCAGCGCCCGATTTGCAGGCGCTCGGCGATATTCAGATAAACCCGCGCCGTTATGAACACCAGAAACAGATGCGGCAGAAACCACAGCGGTGTCCAGCGCAGCGTGCCGCCAGTGCCATAGAGCGAACCGGCTACATATTGCACGAAAGGGTCTTTTGATAAAAACGGCTGCAGCGGCGCGACCACGATCAGCGTGACAAAGAAGGGTTTGAG
>JASLES010000469.1 GCA_030151005.1 Silvimonas sp. | reverse complement strand
CAGCCCGGTGCGCGTGCGAATCTTTGATTCGCTCAGCCATAGCCGCAGGGCTGCCCTCAGTCGGTCGGGAGCCTAGGGTCTCCCTCCCTCCTTCGGCGCTGGGCTTTAATGGGGGGAAGAAAATCAAAAGCAGCACCAAGTACAACCCCAACAGCAACAGCAACAGCAACAGCAACAGCAACAGCAACAGCAACAGCAACAACAACTACCGCCGCGTACAGATGGGGATTCCGAAACAAAAAATGCCAGCGTAAATCGCCGGCGTTTTTTGCATCACCCCCCAAATCCCATCATGCTGCAATAGGCGCTGGCAAAGGCTCTGGCGGCTGCCGCCGCCGCTCAATAAACAGCGAGCATCCTGCCGATTGCTTGGCCATGCTTTTGGCATGGGTGGCCGCAGCGGCGATCTGGTGGTGGTTCTCAAACTGGCCCGGTTCCACTTCCACCACACCGGCCGACAAGGTCACCAGCGGTTGTTGTTGTGCCACGCCCCGGCGATCTGGTGCCTCGTAATAACCGGCAGCCAGGTGCTCGGCGTAGAAAAAGCTGGCAACGCGCTGGGCGAACTCTTCCAGCAATGCTTCACAGCGTTCGTGCCAGTCGCCAGAACGGAAAATCACCACAAAGTCATCGCCGCCAATGTGGCCGACAAAGTCGGTCTGCGGATCGGCCGCGCGCATCAGCAATTCGCCGGTCAGGCGGATCATGTCGTCGCCACGCACGTAACCGTACACGTCGTTGTAGGGTTTGAAGTAATCCAGGTCGAAATACGCCATGGTGAACGGGCGCGATTCATCCAGCAGGGTTTCCAGCTTTTCCTGAATGGGGACATTGCCGGGCAGCAGGGTCAGCGGGTTGGCATAACGTGCGGCGCGGATTTGCAGTTCGGTAATGGCGCGGACCAGATCGTGCCCGGTGCCCATGCCTTGATAGTGGCCGTTCTGGGTAATGATGAAGCCGTCGGCCAGATAACGGCGCTCGGCCGTGGTGACCATTTGCGAGAGTTCTTGCAGGCTCATCGATTGTTCAACGATCAGCGGCGCGCGGTCCATCAAGTGTTTGCACTCACGCCCGCCGTGCAACTCGTGCGAGAACGGACGGGAGAAAAACTCCAGCACCTCATGGCGCTTTAACAGGCCCAGCGGGCGCTGGTTTTCTACCACGGGGATGGCATACAACTGCGGTGCTTCAGTAAAACGGGCAAAGACGGCTTCGCTGGTTTCTGAGGGCGGTACGGTCTCGACCGACACCAGCAGGCCGCCGGCGTTGCGGTGGCCCTGACCTGGTAATGCCGGGCTGGGCGTTTCGGCCAGATCCAGTGCAATGTGGCGCGGCGGGTGTGCCAGCGGTTTGCCAATGTGATAGCCCTGGGCAAAGGCGATCCCGATCCGCTGTACTACTTGCAATTCTTGCGGGGTCTCGATGCCTTCAGCCACCACGCGGGTACCAATGTTCAGCGCAATGTGCTGGATCGAGCGCACAAACTGGCGCTTTTGCGCATCGGCCGCCAGGCCTTGCACAAAGTATTTGTCGATCTTCACAAAGTCCGGTTTGAGCTCAGACCACAAGCGCAGGGAAGAAAACCCCTCGCCCAGATCATCCAGCGCAATCCGGAAACCCATTTCGCGGTAATGCAGCAGGGCTTCCTTGAGGAGTTCGTAGTCGTGCGTGGGCTGGGTTTCGGTCAGCTCGATGACGACGCGCTGCGGCGCCAGACCGGTTTCACGCAGAATATCCAGCGTGGCGCCGGGGTGAAAATCCGGGTGAGAAAGACAGGCCGGACTCACATTCAGAAAAAGCCGCCCCGGCAAGTTCTGCGCCACAAACGATTCAATAATCGCGCGGCGGCAGGCGAAATCAAGCAAGGGCAGAATGCCAACCTGCTCCGCACACCGGAACAGGTTGATCGGGGAATGCAGAAAACTGGTAGACGGCCCGCGGATCAGCCCCTCGTACCCGAAGGCTTCTCCGTCATGGAGTGAAGCAATCGGTTGGAACAATGCCGACAGGCGCTTTTCCCGGATGATTTCTTCCAGATCGCGTCGAAGATTGTCCAGATTCAAAAGGGGGGTCATAAAGGCTGCTCGGGTATTCATCCCGGCAAGGCTGACACAGCCCGATTACGAATCCATGACAAGTGTGTAGCGGCTTGTACACGGGTGAATGCTGACACTTTAGCAACACCCTTGCATCTGGTTGCGTCGTGTTTAGGCGACTTCTCTAAACTTGATGTTTACAAACAATACTGTTTGTCTTACATTTGTAACTATTACATAAGAAATAATGATTCAGGGGGATTTCTCATGAGCTACCAAGCGCGTATCGCCAGGTTTTGCCAGTCTTTTGACGCAGCACCGCAAAAAGAAATACTCCTGTCGCGCACGCTGTTCCGCGCCGCAGCCTTGCTGGAACAACGCATTAACGAGGCACTGGAGCCCTGCGGCATGAACATGCCGCAATACCTTGCCATGGCCATGTTACTGGCCGACGAAAACACACCACCTACAAATCCCTCGGAAGTCAGCAAGTTGCTGGACATGACCCGTACCCAGGTCACCCGGCTGATGGATAGTCTGGAAACCGCCGGCTGGGTCACCCGCACGCTGGATAAAGACGACCGTCGCCGCATGATGCTGACGCTCACCATTGATGGCAAGGCGCAACTCAAGCGTGCCGTGCCGCTGGTGCACGCCGTCTACCATCGCGCCTGGTCGGTCTTTGATACCGAATGCCAGGATCAGGTTGCCGCTGAGTTGACCCACTTTCATGAGGGGCTGGAGAAACAAAGCGCGTGAAACGCCTGGCGCCATACTGCGCGCCCCGGGACAAGCGCTGGGTTATGGCGCTGTTGGGGTTGACCACCGCAGTAGAGTTTTTTGAAAACAGTCTGTTTGTGTTCAGCAGCAGTCATATCCAGGGCGGGCTTGATGCAGGCCCGCAAGAGTTTGTGCTGGCCGTGGCCGCTTATGCCTGCGCCAGCATGCTGGTGATCATGAAGCAGGCCTGGCTGGCGCACCGGCTGGGGTATCGCAATTTTCTGGGTGCCGCCCTGGCGCTATTTGCGCTGGGGGCGTTGGCGAGCGGATTTTGCAATACGCCCGATCAGTTGATTTTGTGTCGGGCCATTCAGGGCCTTGGCGGCGGGGCGTTGTTTACCAGTAGCCGTATCCTGATCAACCTGATGTTCAGCCCCAAAGAGCGTGGCACGGCGATTCGTTATTTCATGATCGCCATCTTCTCTGTTTCTGCCCTGGCGCCGGCATTGGCGGGGTCATGGATTGAAAACTACAGCTGGCGCTGGGTGTTCTGGGGCGTGGTGCCGCTGGCGGCAGTGGCCTCCTTGGGTTGCTGGCTCTGGCTGCCAGTGGTGGTGCCCAAACAACAACACGGCGGTGAATTTACGCCGTTGCCGCTGGTGATTTTTGGGGTGGGTGTGATCAGCGTGCAGCTGGCGCTGTCTGAGGCGCGTTTTGATTTTTTTGCCTACCCGCTGCACTTTGCCTTGTTTGTTCTGGTTGGCGTCGCCGCGCTATCCTGGTTTACCTGGCACCA
>JASLES010000468.1 GCA_030151005.1 Silvimonas sp. | reverse complement strand
CTCAAACGAACTATCAGGAGGCAGACGTGAGCTACCTCAGAACTCCGGAACATCGAGCCTTGCGGGCTACGCTAATACGTCAATGGAAGCCATGGCAGCACGCCACCGGGCCGCAAACCACGTGCGGCAAGATAACCTGCGCCCGTAATGCGTGGAAACACGGGATGTATTCGAGGGCGATGCAGGATGAGTTACGCAGCTTGCGGGCGCTTGTGCGAACGTGTGCCGACCGGATAGCGTGAAAACTACCCCGAAAGAAATGGCGAAACCGCAAGGCATCTTTCACGGTAGGCAGGCCCTGCGCTTTGTAGCCTCTGGAAAAGCCTACACGGTACCTACACACGCACTGAAAAGCAAAAGGCCACTCTTTGCAGAGTGGCCATAGTGCTTGTATTCGCGGGTGGGCTGTGAGTGGCTCGAACACTCGACCTACGGATTAAGAGTCCGCTGCTCTACCAACTGAGCTAACAGCCCAACGAGGCCGCAATATTATATAGCCCCCCCTACCCTGTCAAGCGCCTTGACGCACTTTTTTACAGTTTGATGTTGGGCATGGCCTGTGTGGCAATAATCGCACCGCGGTGCTGGATTACCGTTCCGGCCAATGTATTGCCCGTTGCGGCGGCCTCGGCGGGGTTGTGGCCGGTCAGGCGGGCGGCGACATAGCCCGCACCAAAAGAGTCGCCCGCGGCGGTGGTATCGACCACTTTTTCTACACGCGTGGGCGGGATGGATTGCGGTGCCTGACCCGCCAGGCGCACCACGGTGTCATTGCCGCCTTGTTTAACCACGACTTCCGGCACGGGCAGCGCCAGCGCGGCCGCAAGGGCTTGTTCTGTAGTGACCGGTGTGGCGGCCATGGCAATATCGTCGTCCAGCGTGATCAGGGCGATGTCGCAGCTGGCGTAGGCACGCGCGTACCAGTGGCGGGCTTCTTCGGCGTCGCGCCACAGGCGGGGGCGATAGTTGTTGTCAAAGATGACCTTGCCGCCAGCGGCCCGCAAGGTCACTGCCGTCTGCAGCAGACGCTCTTTGCCGGCTTGCGGCAGGATGGCAAGGCTGATCCCGCTGAAATAGAGCACGTCGATCTGCGCCAGGGCGGTTTCGAGCGGAGTGATTGGCGCATCAAAATACGCTTTGGCTGCACTGGTATCCCGCCAATAGCTGAAATGGCGCTCGCCCGTGGGGTCGACCTGGATCATGTACAGGCCAGGCACACGGCCTTTCAGTTGTTGTACGAGGTCGGTCTTGATGCCTTCTGCCTGCCACGCGGTCAACATGGCTGCGCTGTGCGGGTCATCGCCCAATGCCGTAACGTAGTTAATGTCCACGGCCTTGTCGTGCAGCAGCCGGGAGAGGTAAACCGCCGTGTTCAGGGTGTCCCCGCCAAAAGTGCGGCGGAGCAGTCCGGCGCCTTCTTCTTGCAGTTCGATCATGCATTCGCCAATCAGCGCGACACGTTGCGGGGAACTCATGGACATCTTCCTTGTTTATTGAAACGGCACAGGCCAGATTGTGAATGGTTATCAATTTACGTGGCCCGGTCCGCGCTGGCCTGATATCGTCCGGGCAAGCCCTCATGGAGGGCGTTTTTACACTGATCTACACGGAGTTATTATCCATGCGTTTGCTGCATACCATGCTGCGCGTCGGCAACCTTGATCGCTCTATCGCCTTTTATACCGAAGTACTGGGCATGCGCCTTTTGCGCCAGCACGACTACCCGGATGGCAAATTCACCCTGGCATTTGTAGGCTACGGTGATGAGAGCGATACCGCGGTGATTGAACTGACCCACAACTGGGATACCGATCACTACGATCTGGGCAACGGTTACGGCCATATCGCCATCGAAACTGATGATATTTTTGCGACCTGTGAAGCAGTTCGTCAAAAGGGCGGCACGGTCACGCGTGAACCAGGCCCGATGAAGCACGGTACCACCGTGATTGCGTTTGTTGCCGATCCGGATGGCTACAAGATTGAGTTCATCCAGAAAAAAAGCTGATTGATCCCGCATACAGGCCGGGTATTTGCCCGGTCTGGTTTATCTGACCTTGTGTCATTCTTGCCGAGCACTCGCCACGCCCATGTCCTTTCTGCGCAAATGCCTTCTGCCCTTCATGCTGTTGTTGCCCGCCGTCGCGCTGGGTGCCGAGCCTGATGGCGCCAGTCTGTCGCTGGGCTGGACGATTCCGTTTGCCGGCATGTTGCTGTCAATCGCGCTGTTTCCACTGCTGGCACCCCACTTGTGGCATGACCATTTCGGCAAGATCGCCGCATTCTGGGTGGCCTTGTTCCTGGTGCCCTTTGCACTGATATTTGGCCTTGATGCCGCGCTGCATAACGTCGTACACGCGCTGGTGGGCGAGTACATCCCGTTTATTTTGTTGTTGTTTGCGCTGTACACGATCTCTGGCGGGATTCTGGTCTGGGGTACCTTGCGAGGTTCGCCGGCGCTCAATACCGGCATTCTGGCGCTGGGCACGCTGCTGGCTTCCATCATGGGGACCACCGGTGCAGCCATGTTGTTGATCCGCCCATTGCTGAAGGCCAATGCACACCGGCAACACAATGTGCATGTGGTGGTGTTCTTTATTTTTCTGGTGGCCAATATTGGCGGCGGGCTGACGCCGTTGGGTGATCCGCCGTTGTTCCTTGGCTTTTTGCATGGTGTCTCGTTCATGTGGACGGTGGAACACATGCTGCCTTCGGTGGCGTTTTGCAGCGCGGTGCTGCTGACCGGATTCTATTTTCTGGATCGCCATTTCTGGCGCCGTGATCCAGCCCCTGTCGCCACGGAAAAACCCAAACCAGTCCGGCTGTACGGTGCATGGAACATGCTGCTGATCGCCGGGGTAGTCGGGGCAGTGCTGATGTCTGGTTTGTGGCATAGCGGGGTGGCGCTGGACATCTACGGTACGCCGGTCTCCCTGCAGAGCCTGGTACGGGATGGTTTGCTGCTGGGCCTGGGGCTGGTGTCGCTCTGGCTGACCCCCAAACAAGTCCGGGCGGGCAATGAATTTAACTGGTTCCCGATCCTGGAAGTCGCCAAGTTGTTTGCTGCCATCTTCATTACCATTGCCCCCGCCATTGCCATCTTGCGCGCTGGCCCGGACGGGCATCTGGCCAGCCTGGTCAATCTGGTCAGTAATGAAGCGGGGCAACCCATCGATGGTATGTATTTCTGGATGACGGGCTTGCTGTCGAGTTTTCTGGATAACGCGCCGACGTATCTGGTGTTCTTCAATCTGGCGCATGGCGATGCGGCACACATGATGGGGCCCATGGCATCAACCCTGCTGGCCATCTCGATGGGCGCAGTGTTCATGGGCGCCAATACGTATATTGGTAATGCACCCAACTTCATGGTCAAAGCCATTGCCGAACAAAACCGCGTGGCCATGCCCGGCTTCTTTGGTTACATGCTGTGGTCGGGCGCCATTTTGTTGCCGCTGTACTTGCTGGTCACCCTGATTTTCTTCCACTTCTAAGCAGTTTTGCCCTGCAGACGGGCCGGTCTGCAGGGTACGTTCGTCCCCTCCTCGCCAGCCCAGCATAATTCTCAAAATATGCCATGATAATTTTCACGGCACTTTCTTTTCATTGCGAGAAATGTCGGTGGAACCTATCCGGCAACTTTCTCTCTATTTCTCAAAGTTTGTCCTAAGGTTACCCAGTAACTTTGTCACAGCAAGCATGGGCTTTACCTGGCGCATTGATCCATGTCAGAGGCCGTTCATGTAAACGGCATAAACTGAATACAACCCGGCAAAAGCTTTGCAGCGCAAAGACAACCAGCCAGACCAGTTTTGCAATCACAACCAGAACGAGGTGAACCGTGGCTCAAAAAGCTCTTCCCAAGGACCTCATCGACAAGATGCACGCATACTGGCGTGCCGCTAACTACCTGTCAGTTGGCCAGATTTACTTGCTCGATAACCCCCTCTTGAAAAAACCACTCAAGCGCGAGCACGTCAAACCGCGTCTTCTGGGGCACTGGGGTACCACGCCGGGTCTGAATTTTGTGTATGTGCATTTGAACCGGGTAATCAAGGAACGCAACCTGTCGGTCGCCTATATTGCCGGCCCTGGTCACGGTGGCCCGGGCCTGGTTGCCAATACCTGGCTGGAAGGCACCTACGGCGAGGTTTATCCAAGCATTGGCCAGACGGCCGATGGCATGCAACGCCTGTTCAAACAGTTCTCTTTCCCGGGCGGTATTCCGTCGCACGTGGCGCCGGAAACCCCGGGCTCCATGCATGAGGGGGGCGAACTGGGTTATTCGGTTTCGCACGCGTTTGGCGCGGCATTCGATAATCCGGATCTGGTGGTCGCCTGCGTGGTGGGCGATGGCGAAGCTGAAACCGGGCCACTGGCGACCAGCTGGCACTCCAACAAGTATCTGCACCCGATCAACGACGGTTTTGTAGTGCCCATCCTGCATCTGAATGGCTACAAGATCGCCAACCCGACACTGCTCTCGCGCATTCCGCATGACGAACTGCAAAAACTGTTCGAAGGCTATGGGTACAAGCCGCACTTTGTCGAAGTCGGCAAAGACGTACACGACTACGCCGATATGCATCAGCGCTTTGCCGCGACGCTCGATACCGTGCTCGATGAACTGGCCGCGATTCGCAAGAACGCACTCAAGGAAGAAAAAGCCGGCAAGCAACTGACCCGCCCGAAATGGCCGATGATCATCCTGCGCAGCCCCAAGGGCTGGACGGGCCCGGAAAGCATCGACGGCAAAAAGGTTGAGGACTACTGGCGCAGCCACCAGGTTCCGTTCTCCGACATGACGCCGGAACACGTGAAGAACCTGGAAGACTGGCTCAAGAGCTACAAGCCCAAAGAACTGTTCACGGATGATGGCGCACTCAAGCCTGAACTGCAGGAACTCGCCCCCAAAGGTGAACTGCGCATGGGTGCCAACCCGTACGTACACGGCCAGGTCTCCCGCGATCTGAAAATGCCGGACTTCCGCAAATATGCAGTGGAGGTCAAAAAACCGGGTACCACCAACGCTGAAGCCACCCGCGTGATGGGCAAGTTCCTGCGCGATGTGCTGAAGGACAACCTGGACTCCCGGAACTTCCGCATTTTTGGCCCGGACGAAACCGCATCCAATCGCTGGCAAGATGTGTACGAGGTCACCGGCAAGCAATGGCAAGCCGATTACAAACCGGAAGACGCCAACAATGACTTCCTGGCCCAGAACGGCCGCGTGATGGAAATCCTCTCTGAGCACACTTGCCAGGGCTGGCTGGAAGGCTATCTGCTGACGGGCCGTCACGGCTTCTTTAGCTGCTATGAAGCCTTTATCCACGTGATTGATTCCATGTTCAACCAGCATGCCAAGTGGTTGAAAACCACGCGTGACATTCACTGGCGCAAGCAGATTCCCTCGCTGAACTACCTGTTGACCAGCCATGTGTGGCGCCAGGATCACAATGGTTTCTCGCATCAGGATCCGGGCTTCCTGGATCACGTGGTCAACAAGAAGTCTGAAGTGATCCGCGTGTACCTGCCGCCAGATGCCAACACCTTGTTGTCGGTGACTGATCACTGCTTGCGTTCACGTCATTATGTGAACGTCGTTGTGGCCGGCAAGCAACCCGCGTTGCAATACCTGACCATGGATCAGGCCATCAAGCATTGCACCAAGGGCGTGGGCATCTGGGACTGGGCGTCCAACGATCAAGGCGCTGAGCCGGATGTCGTGGTGGCGTGCTCGGGTGATGTACCGACCATGGAAGCACTGGCCGCTACCGATTTGCTGCGTCAACATTTCCCCGATCTGAAAATCCGCTTTGTGAACGTGGTCGATTTGATGACCCTGCAACCCAAGATCGAGCACCCGCACGGCCTGGATGATCACGAGTTCGATTCGGTCTTCACTACCGACAAACCGATCGTGTTCGCTTTCCACGGTTATCCGTGGCTGATCCACCGCATTACCTATCGCCGCAACGGTCACGACAATCTGCACGTGCGTGGCTATGTGGAAAACGGCACGACCTCCACACCGTTCGATATGGTGGTCATGAACCAGGTGGACCGTTACTCGCTGGCCATCGATGTGATCGACCGCGTGCCGGCACTGGCCGTCAAGGGTGCGCATGTGCGGCAGAAGTTTGAAGACAAGCTCATTGAGCACAAGCATTACATCAATGAGCATGGCGATGACATGCCGGAAGTACGCGACTGGAAGTGGCCGTACTAAGCCAACAGTTACTGACTGACCTCAAAACGACCCGCCCTGGCGGGTCGTTTTTTATTGGCCGTGGTCAGCGCGCAGCATGACAAAACGCACCCTGCGTGGAAAACCAGTATTGCGGTGCGGCAAATTCCGACAGTACATTCTCAAGAGCTCGCATACAATCGAACCCTGAGCCACACCCAAGCCGGAGTGCCCTGTGTCTGACCTGGAACTGCTGACCCGAATCTGTGACCTTGCCCGCGACGTTGCCGCGCGCGAAGTCATGCCCCGTTTTCTGAAAGTCGCAAGCGGGCGCAAACAGGATGGCAGCACCTTCACCGAGGCCGATCTGGCCAGCCAGGCCGCGCTGGTCAAAGCGTTGCCACAGATTGTGGATTGCCCGGTGCTGGGTGAAGAAATGACTACGGCAGAGCAACTCAAGCTGCTGGAAGACAACCCGGAAGGCTTGTGGATTGTTGACCCCATTGATGGCACCACCAACTTTATTCATGGCCTGCCGTACTTTGCCATTTCCATTGCACTGATGCGGCACGGCCGTTCAGCGCTGGGTGTGGTGTATCTGCCGGTGCTGGACGAGTGCTATTACGCGGCCGCCGGCCAGGGCGCCTGGTGCAACGGCGAGGCGCTGCCGCTGATTGCACCGGACATCCAGACGGGCGATGGTGTCGCCATTGTCGAGACCAAGCACCTGACCGGCCGTCTGCCTAACCGGGTGGTTTCCGTGGCGCCGTTTGCCAGCCTGCGCAACTTTGGCGCATCCACCATTGACTGGTGTTTCCTGGCTGCTGGTCGGGTCGACATCATGTTGCACGGCTCGCAAAAGCTGTGGGATTACGCCGCCGGCGCACTGATTGCCGAAGAAGCGGGCTGCCAGTTGGCCACACTCAATCTGGACGACTACTGGGCCGACCGGGTTATGGCACGCTCGGCCATTGCCGCGCGCACCGCCGCCCTGTTCGGCCCCTGGCGCGATTGGGTCAGATTGAACCGATAATGCCGCGCTCGCACGGGTAAACGACACCCAGGTCTGCGCGGGCGTGATCCAGCAGGCGGATCATGCTGCGTGAGGTTTCGTGCGACAGGATCGGGCTCTGGCGTTTGCCGGTCCGCAGCAACTCACAAAAATGTGCTG
>JASLES010000453.1 GCA_030151005.1 Silvimonas sp. | reverse complement strand
TGTGGTACAGATTGTGGAAGAACAAGACTGGGTGCGCCTGACGCAATCCCAATTTGATCCGATCCATATCTCGGACCGCCTCTGGATTACCCCGACCTGGCATGAGTCTCCCGATCCGCGCGCGATCAACATCGTGCTGGATCCGGGTCTGGCTTTTGGTACCGGCAGCCACCCCACCACCCGTTTGTGCCTGCGCTGGCTGGATAACAATATCCAGCAAGGCGAAACGGTGCTCGACTACGGTTGTGGCTCGGGCATCCTGGCCATTGCGGCGCAAAAGCTCGGCTCGGGCGAAACGCATGGTGTGGACATCGACGCCCAGGCCATGGTGGCATCGCGCCAGAATGCGGAGCAAAACAACGTCCAGATCGAATTTTTCCTGCCGGACGCCGCGCCCCAACGTCAGTATGACGTGGTGGTCGCCAACATCCTGACCAATCCACTCAAGACGCTGGCACCACTGCTGGCCGGCCGCGTGCGCGCCGGCGGCCATATTGCGCTGTCCGGTATTCTGGTGGAGCAAACGGAAGAAATCGTCGCCATTTATGGCATGTGGTTCAATTTCTTACCCGCGTCTGCAGAAGACGGTTGGGTGTGTTTGTCTGGCACGCGCAAGGCGGACCAGGCGGACTGATCCGCAAGTGCGTCAAACAAAACAGGCAACTACGGTTGCCTGTTTTGTTTTGGGGGGCGTTGTCGCTTTAAACCTACATTAAATATGCAATTTTTGTCCGGCTTGTTTGCCATCAACCCGGCCAGCACGGGCGGCTCGCACCATGACATGGTCAACCCACTGCTCTGGAGCGGTTCCCATGTCTCGATCTATGTTGTTGTCTTGTCTGGTACTTGGCGCATTGACCCTGTCTGGTATGGCACTTGCCGGGGATACCGACACTCTGCCCGTGGAGCATCTCAAACTGGTGCCCCCACCTCAGGTGCCCTCGCCCATCACCCGTACGACACCAGCCAAAGTCGTCATTGATCTGACGGTAGAAGAAGTCGAGAAAGAAATCGCCCCAGGTACGCGCTACACCTTCTGGACGTTTGGTGGCACGGTGCCGGGCAATATGTTGCGGGTGCGCGAAGGCGATACGGTGGAATTGCACCTGAAAAACCTTGCCAGCAACAAGCTGCCACACAATATCGACCTGCATGCCGTCAGCGGCCCGGGTGGCGGCGCGGCGCAAACCCTGATTGCCCCGGGCAATCAGGCCAGCTTTACTTTCAAGGCGCTCAATCCGGGCTTGTATGTCTATCACTGCGCCACCGCACCCGTGGGCATGCATGTGGCTAACGGCATGTACGGCATGATCCTCGTGGAACCCAAAGCCGGCATGGCTCCAGTGGACCACGAGTACTACGTGATGCAGGGTGACTTCTACACCACCGGCGCTTACCGCGCCGGCGGCCTGCAACCGTTTGACATGACAAAGGCGATTGATGAGAAACCCACCTATGTCGTGTTCAACGGTATGGATGGCGCACTCACCGGCAAAAATGCGCTTACTGCCCGAACCGGGGAAAAGGTACGGCTGTACTTTGGCGTAGGCGGCCCTAATCTGGCTTCCAGCTTCCATGTCATCGGCACCATCTTCGACAAGGTGTATTTCGAAGGTGGCCTGCATACGCAGGAACAGGTGCAAACAACGACGGTGCCTGCCGGCGGATCGGCCATCGTCGAATTCACACCACGCGTGCCGGGCAATCTGACTTTGGTAGATCACTCGCTCACCCGCGCTTTCAACAAAGGGGCGATCGGTATTCTGAGCGTGACCGGCGACGATGACCCATCCATTTATGGCAAGGGCGTGATCACGCCGCTGGCCCGATAAGGAGCCCATCATGAAAAAAATCATACTTTTCATATTGATGGCCCTTGGGGCAACAACAAGCCTGCATGCCGCAGAGTTCGCAGCGGGCAAGGCGGTCTACGACCAGAGCTGTGTGACCTGTCACATGAGCCGCGGCGAAGGCTTGCCCGGTGTATTTCCGCCCCTGGCGCAATCGGACTACTTCAAAAAGGCCCCGGACAAGCAACTGGTTCATATTGTGACTCAGGGACTGACAGGCGAAATTGTGGTTAATGGCGCGACGTTCAATTCCGTCATGCCCCCGCAAACGCTCACCGATCAAGAAACAGCCGACGTGCTGAATTACGTTTCAGTTCAGTTCAACGGAGGTAAACCTCGCTTGACCGCTGCAAAGATCCAGGCTTTGCGTGCGGGCCAATAGCGTGGTTGCCCCGCAACTGATCCGCTGGCTGACGGCTTGCATGGTCGGTCTGGCAGGGCTGGCTCAGGCCGCCGGATACGTTGATCTACCCGGTGGCGTCTTGCGCACAGCGTTACCCACCGACGGCCCGACTGTCACAATCGCACCCTTTTCCTTGCGGCAATACCCTGTCACCAATGCCGAATTTGCGGCTTTTCTGGTCCAGCATCCGCAATGGCAGCGTGATCGCATTGCCCGCCTGTTTGCGGGTGAACGTTATCTGACCAACTGGCCCGATGCTGCGCACTACCCGGCCG
>JASLES010000325.1 GCA_030151005.1 Silvimonas sp. | reverse complement strand
ACACTGGATAACGTCAGGAAGCCATGCGCAAACCCTTCGGGCACCCACAGCTGTTTTTTATTTTCAGCGCTTAGAACATATGATTCCCAGCGGCCAAAGGTGGGCGATTGCCTGCGCAAATCCACCACCACATCGTAAATCTCACCTTCCAGAACCCGGACCAGCTTCCCTTGCGGGCGACCAATCTGGTAATGCAGGCCACGCAAAACACCTTGCACCGAGCGGGACTGGTTGTCCTGCACAAATGTTGTTCCTGCGCCAACCGCGTCTGCAAAACGCTGGCTGTTGAAACTCTCAAAAAAATAACCGCGCTCATCACCAAAGACACGCGGCTCAATGATCTTCACGCCATGAAGGGCAGTGTCAGCCACTTTCATGCTCAACCCTCAACCAGCATTTTCAGCAAGTATTTGCCGTAGTTGTTCTTGCTCATGGGTCTGGCCATTTGTTCGACCCGCGCGGCGTCAATCCAGCCTGCCCGCCAAGCTATTTCCTCCGGGCAGCAAATCTTTACGCCCTGCCGTGATTCAATCGTCTGGATAAACTGACTGGCTTCCAGCATGGAATCATGCGTTCCCATATCCAGCCAGGCATAGCCCCGACCCATGGTTTTGACATCCAGCGTACCGGCGGCCAGATAATGCGAGTTCACATCCGTGATCTCAAGCTCGCCGCGCGCGGAAGGCTTGATATCGCGCGCGATATCAAGCACCTCGTTGTCATAGAAATACAGCCCGGTCACCGCAAAGGTGGACTTGGGCTGGGCGGGCTTTTCTTCGATACTGATCGCTTTGCCGGTGCTGTCAAACTCCACCACGCCATAGCGCTCCGGATCGTTAACCCGATAGGCAAAGACTGTCGCTCCGGCCGGTTTGGCTGCTGCGCCAGTCAGCAGGTTGGCAAAATCCGCGCCATAAAACACGTTATCGCCTAGTACCAGTGCGCAGTTATCCTGACCGACAAACTCGCGGCCAATCACAAATGCTTGCGCCAGACCGTCTGGAGAAGCCTGCACGGCATATTGCAAATGCAGTCCCCATTGACTGCCATCAGCTAACAGTTGTTGAAAGCGAGGCGTGTCTTGCGGCGTGGAGATTACCAGAATCTCGCGGATTCCCGCCAGCATCAAGGTGCTGAGCGGGTAGTAAATCATCGGTTTGTCGTAGATAGGCAATAGTTGTTTAGACACAGCCAGCGTCGCCGGGTAAAGGCGAGTGCCGGAACCGCCGGCAAGAATGATGCCTTTTCTGGATCTGGTACTCATGACTTCTCCGCAGAGATCAACTGATGCAATACGTGGGCGAGTGCTCGCTCCCACTGGGGCAGGACGAGCCCAAAGGTGCGTTGCAGCTTGTCGGTAGACAAGCGCGAACTGGCCGGGCGCGGAGCGGGCAAAGGGTATTCAGCGGTGGGTACCGGTGCAATGTTTGCAGGCGCCAATCGAGTTTGGGCCCCCAACTCGCGCGCAACACCAATCAGTGTCGTCGCATAGCCGTGCCAACTGGTTTCACCCTGGGTTGTGAGGTGATATGTACCAAACGGGAAGTCACTGGCATCCGAAGTAGCCAGGTAGCGTGCAATGACGTGGGCAGTGACGTCGGCAATCAATGCCGCTGGCGTGGGTGCGCCAAACTGGTCAGCCACCACCTTGAGCGCGTCACGCTCTTTGGCAAGACGCAGAATAGTCTTGGCAAAATTATTACCCCACGCGCCGTATACCCAACTTGTGCGTAGCGTGACGTAACGGCAACCGCTGTTTTCAATGGCCAGTTCGCCAGCCCGCTTGGTCTGGCCATAAACGGAGCGCGGTGCGGTCGGGTCGGTTTCACGGTAGGGCGCGGCCTGTGCACCGTCAAAAACGTAGTCTGTTGAATAGTGGACCAGCAACACACCGCGTTGTCGGGCGATAGTGGCAAAGCTGGCAGGCGCAATAGCGTTGATTGCATTAGCACTAGCGACATCGGTTTCGGCCCGATCAACTGCGGTATACGCCGCCGGATTGACAATCACATCCGGCGCGACCCGCGCCACCAAAGCTTCAATTGCTGCCGGATCGGCCAGGTCGCAGTCTTCGCGACCAACCGCCACCACCTCGCCCAACACAGCAAGGCTACGCTGCAGCTCAAAGCCAACCTGCCCATTCTTGCCCGTTACCAGGATGCGACGCATGTCACTCTCCGTACTGGTTTGCAACCCAGTCGCGGTAACTGCCCGAAGTCACATTCTCGACCCATGGCTGGTTATCAAGATACCAGGCGACCGTTTTGCGAATGCCGCTCTCAAAGGTCTCTGCCGGCTTCCAGCCCAGTTCGTCTGCAAGGCGCGTGGCGTCAATAGCGTAGCGGCGATCATGGCCAGGACGATCTGTCACAAAAGCGATCTGCGCCGCATAAGACTGACCATCCGCACGCGGATGCAGTTCGTCCAGGATGCGGCAGATGGTATGAACCACCTCCAGGTTTGGCTTCTCATTCCAGCCCCCGACGTTGTATGTCTGGCCTGATCGCCCTCCCGCCAGTACGCAGCGGATGGCGGCACAATGATCTTTCACGTACAGCCAGTCCCGGACCTGCAACCCGTCGCCATAAATGGGTAAAGGCTTGCCTGCAAGCGCATTGAGGATCACCAACGGAATCAATTTTTCCGGGAAATGATAGGGCCCGTAATTGTTGGAACAATTGGTCGTCAGAACTGGCAGGCCGTAAGTATGATGCCAGGCCCGCACCAGATGATCGGAGGCCGCCTTGGAGGCCGAATACGGGCTGTTGGGGGCATGCGGGCTGGTCTCGCGAAACGGCGGCTCATCGGGCGTCAGCGAACCGTAGATTTCATCGGTAGAGACATGCAGAAAACGGAATGCCTCACGCGCTTGTCCTGGCAATCCTGACCAGTAACTGCGAACAGACTCCAGCAGATTGAACGTACCCACGATATTGGTCTGAATGAAATCAGCCGGGCCATGTATGGAGCGATCGACGTGGGATTCTGCCGCAAAGTTGATGACTGCCCGCGGACGATGTTGGGCCAATAATCGGGAAACCAGGGCGGTATCGCCGATATCGCCCCGGACAAACACGTGGCGCGGGTCATGCTCCAGCGCAGCCAGCGTTTGCAGATTGCCTGCATACGTGAGTTTGTCCAGGTTCAAAACCGGCTCGTCGCTGGCTGCGAGCCAGTCCAGCACGAAATTACCGCCAATAAACCCCGCGCCACCGGTCACCAGAATCATTGCATTACATCCGTCAAAGCGTACGCGCCAACAAGGGCCATCTGCGGCGGATCCGATATTATCAATGTAACGAACAGTTTGACGACAAATGCCAGCATTCTCAATGCTTGCCGACAAATTCAGACTAAGTCGAGACGGTTAACGCTTAATAGCGCGCCATGGCTGGGTCAACCGTGCTGGCCCAGGCTTCGACGCCGCCATTCAGATTGCTGACGTGACCAAAGCCCTGACGCTCCAGGAACACGCCCACCTGGTAGCTCCGCATACCGTGATGGCAAATCACGACAATGTCCGTCTCTTCATTCAGTTCCGTAAAACGCTGGGGAATCTCGTTCATCGGCAGATGCGTGCTTCCGTCCAGATGGCACAGCGCATATTCCCAGCCCTCACGCACGTCCAGGAGTACCGGTTTTGCCCGGGTTTCGTCTTGCAGCCACATGGCCAGTTCTTGCGCAGAAAGTTGTTGCATATCGCTATATCCTGAGTTCAATTTACAAAAAAGGCGTGGCCCTTGGCCACGCCTTTTCACCTTGTCCGACTCACGCGCTGGTTAGAACGTGAAAGCCGATACGGCCGGCGCGTTCTTCATGCGCGGCAGGTTGTATTCAAACAGTTTTTCTTCGCTGTACGCATTGTGGTCTACACGGCGAATCAGCGTCGCGCTCATGATGGGCAACTCACCCACGATGGCGATCAGACGGCCACCGACAGCCAGTTGTTCTTTCAGTGCGGCCGGTACACTGGCAAAAGAGCCAGTGACGATGACAACATCAAACGGGGCCTGCTCTGCAAAACCACGTACCGCGTCACCCACCACGACACGGGCATTACGAATGCCAGCGCGCGCCAGGTTGGCTTCAGCCTGGGTGGCCAGTTCCGGTTCGATTTCCACGCCATAGACCTGGCTGGACAAACCTGCGACCAGCGCCATCAGGTAGCCTGTACCGGCACCAGCAATCAGCACCTTGTCGGACGGTTGCACTTCCACTTCCTGCAGGAAACGCGCTTCAACCTTAGGGGCCAGCATGGTGGCTTCGTGACCGATAGGCAGCTCGGAATCAACAAAGGCCAGCGCCTTTTTGTCAGCGGGGACGAATTCTTCACGCTTGACCGTCAATACGCGGTCCAGCACTTTCTGATCCAGCACATCCCACGGGCGAATTTGCTGCTCTACCAGCAGATAACGGGCGTGTTCCCAATCCATGCTTTTCACCTTGAAAAAACAGGCGCCAGGCGGCGTCTTCTGAGCAATTCAACCGACGTTCCAGCCCCGCCAGATGCCGCGCCAAAGCGCTACCGCCGACCAGACTGTCTTGTAAATTAACTTGCGATTATCTCATAAACTGCGTAACGTCACAGCAGAGTTTCGCTAGGGGTTCCGCACGTATGTGCGGATGAGAGAGTCCCTTTGCACCTGATCCGGTTCACACCGGCGTAGGGAAGCGAAGCCGCCGTTGCCACGTCCGTGGCCTGGCGTCTATCGCGCAACCTGCGCCCTTTTCTCAAGAAGGAAGACGCCATGAATACCCGCGCAGATTTCACCGCTGCTGACGCCCATGTGGACGAGGCGGCGATTCAGCCGCTGCCCAATTCCCGCAAGATTTACGTAGAAGGCAGCCGGCCCGATCTGCGCGTCCCCATGCGCGAAATCAGCCAGCACGACACGCCGACCACGTTTGGTGGCGAGAAAAACCCGCCAATCACCGTATACGACACGTCCGGTTTGTATACCGATCCCACCGCTAAAATCGACGTGCGCAAAGGTCTACCCAGCGTGCGCGGCGCCTGGATTGAAGAGCGCACCGATACCGAACTGCTGACCGACCTGACCAGCGAGTTCGGCCGCCAGCGTGCCGCTGACAAATCACTGGATGAGTTGCGCTTTGAATTGCACCGCCAGCCGCGTCGCGCCAGGACAGGCAGCAACGTCACCCAGATGCATTACGCGCGTCAGGGCATTGTCACTCCCGAGATGGAATACGTGGCCATCCGCGAGAACCTGCGCCGCGAAGAGTACATTGCCAGCCTGCAAACGCTGGGTGACCGCAGCAAGCGTATGGCGGAGTTGATGCTGCGCCAGCATCCGGGCCAGAGTTTTGGTGCGTCCATCCCCGAGAAAATCACGCCAGAGTTTGTACGTGACGAAATTGCGCGCGGCCGCGCCATCATTCCCGCCAACATCAACCACCCGGAACTGGAGCCAATGATCATCGGCCGCAATTTCCTGGTGAAGATCAACGGCAATATCGGCAACTCGGCGGTCACCTCTTCTATCAACGAAGAAGTGGACAAGATGACCTGGGGCATCCGCTGGGGCGCGGACACCATCATGGATCTGTCGACAGGCAAGAACATCCACGAAACACGTGAATGGATTCTGCGTAACAGCCCGGTACCCATTGGCACGGTGCCGATTTACCAGGCACTGGAAAAGGTCAACGGCAAGGCCGAAGACCTGACCTGGGAGTTGTTCCGCGACACCTTGATCGAGCAAGCGGAACAAGGTGTGGACTACTTCACCATCCACGCAGGCGTGCTGCTGCGTTACGTGCCGCTGACTGCCAACCGCATGACTGGCATCGTGTCGCGCGGCGGTTCGATCATGGCCAAGTGGTGTCTGGCCCATCACAAGGAAAACTTCCTCTATACGCATTTCGCGGACATCTGCGAAATCATGAAAGCGTATGACGTGAGCTTTAGTCTGGGCGACGGCCTGCGTCCGGGCTCCGTGTGGGATGCCAACGATGAGGCGCAACTGGGCGAACTCAGGACGCTGGGCGAACTGACGAAGATTGCCTGGGAACATGACGTGCAAGTCATGATTGAAGGTCCGGGCCATGTGCCCATGCAGTTGATCAAGGAGAACATGGACCTTGAACTGCAAGATTGCCAGGAAGCACCGTTCTACACCCTGGGGCCGCTGACCACTGATATCGCCCCGGGCTATGACCACATCACCTCGGCCATTGGCGCTGCACAGATCGGCTGGTATGGCACCGCCATGCTTTGTTATGTCACCCCGAAAGAACACTTGGGCCTGCCGAACAAGGATGACGTCAAGGAAGGCATCATTACCTACAAGCTGGCCGCGCACGCAGCCGACCTGGCCAAGGGTCACCCCGGCGCACAGATCCGCGACAACGCGCTGTCCAAAGCGCGTTTTGAATTCCGCTGGGAAGATCAGTTCAACCTGGGCCTGGACCCGGACAAGGCCCGTGCCTTCCACGATGAAACGCTGCCGCAGGAAGGCGCCAAGCTGGCCCACTTCTGTTCTATGTGCGGTCCGCACTTCTGCTCCATGAAAATCACTCAGGACGTGCGCGACTTTGCTGCCCAACAAGGTATCGCGGAGGCCGAGGCACTAAGCAAGGGCATGGAGGCCAAGTCGATCGAGTTCGTGAAGCGCGGCGCTGAGGTGTATCACAAGGAATAAGCCGGCCCTGACCGTACCCCAAATACAACGGACGTCCTTTGACGTCCGTTTTTTTATATATTTTGCCGCACCGCAACAAAAACGCTTTTACAACAAGGGGTTATCCCTTTTCTTTAAGACAAACGGTTGTAAGGTGACACCTTTCTGAAACCACCTCCAGCACTTTACGCCGTAGCCCGCAGATCGTCTCAATCCGTGATATTCCAAGTATTCCCCGCCAAATACAAAGCTTTCAATCAGGATATCCACAGTTAATTCCCTCACATGATTACTCGCCACATCATTTTAAATTTCATCTATAGTAATCATGTGCCGGGTACCCGGTTGTGCCAAACCCCGTTTCTAGCAGGAAATACATCATGTCTATTTATCCCGTGGTTTTGTGTGGTGGTAGCGGTTCGCGCCTTTGGCCCATGTCGCGTGGCGGCTACCCCAAGCAGTATCTGAAACTGACCGGAGACTACAGCCTGCTGCAACAGACGGTCTTGCGCCTCAAAAACCTCAAAGAGGTCACCGCCCCGCTGTTGATCTCGCACGATGATCAACGCTTTCTCGTCGCCGAGCAGGTGCGCAAGGTTGGCATCGTGCCGGAAAGCATTGTGCTGGAGCCCGCCGGTCGTAACACGGCACCGGCCGTGGCCATTGCTGCCCTGATGGTGACCGCAAAAGACCCGGATGGACTGATGCTGGTCATGCCCTCGGATCATGTGATCCGGGAAGAAGCCATTTTTTCCGCCCTCGTGGACGAAGCCGCCGCAGTGGCAGAACTGGGCAAGCTGGTCACTTTTGGCATCAAGCCAACCTCACCGCAAACCGGTTATGGCTATATTTTGCGGGGCGATGCGCTGGGCCCGGCCAATGCTTATAAGGTGCAATCCTTTGTAGAAAAACCCGATCTGGCTACGGCAGAACGTTTTGTCGGTGATGGCCGCTATTACTGGAATAGCGGCATGTTCATGCTCAAGGCATCGGTCTATCTCTCCGAATTGCGCCGTTTGAATCCGGACATGTTGCTTAAAGCAGAACTGTCTTTGGAGCGCAGCCTGCGTGATGGTGACTTTACCCGTTTGAACAAAGACGCCTTCCTCGCCTGCCCTGCCGATTCGATCGACTATGCCGTCATGGAAAAAACCACGCAGGCCGCCGTAATTGAGGCCGCTGGCCTGGGGTGGAGCGATATCGGCTCCTGGGATGCGCTGGCTGATATTGGTACCAAGGACAATGCGGGCAACACTCTGGTTGGTGATGTACTGACCGATCGCGTGAATGGCTCGTACATCCGCGCAGAGCACCGGATGGTGGCAGCGATTGGTGTCGACAATATCGTGATTGTCGAAACCGCAGACGCCATCCTGGTGGCACATAAAGATAAAGTGCAAGACGTCAAAAAGATGGTCGAGCGCCTCAATGCGTCGGGCCGTTCTGAATCCGTCACCCACCGCAAAGTCTACCGCCCTTGGGGCTCGTACGAAGGCATCGATAGCGGGTCGCGCTTCCAGGTCAAACGCATCATCGTCAATCCGGGCTCCCAGTTGAGCTTGCAGATGCATCACCACCGCGCAGAACACTGGATTGTGGTGAAGGGCACCGCCCTCGTGGACAACGGCGAACAACACCTGCTGCTGACCGAAAACCAGTCCACTTATATTCCGCTGGGCACCACCCACCGCCTGAAGAACCCCGGCAAGATTCCGCTGGAGCTCATTGAAGTGCAATCGGGCGCGTATCTGGGTGAGGACGACATTGTTCGCTTTGAAGACACCTATGGGCGCGTGGAAAAACCAGAGGTCGTCAAATGAGCTCGCTGCGCTGCTTCAAGGCGTATGACATCCGCGGCCGGCTGGGCGATGAACTCAACGAGGACATCGCCTATGCCATCGGCCGCGCCTACGCCCAGTTCCTGCAAGCCCGTCGTGTGGTGATCGGCGGCGATGTCCGGACCTCCACGCCCGGGCTGAAAACGGCGTTGGCCAATGGTTTGATGGATGCGGGGGCAGATGTCATCGACATCGGCATGACCGGTACGGAAGAAGTCTACTTTGCGGCGTTTCACCTGGATGTGGACGGCGGCATTGAAGTCACCGCCAGTCATAATCCCATCGATTACAACGGCATGAAGCTGGTGCGGCGCGGTGCGCGCCCGATCAGTGGCGATACCGGCCTGCGGGAAATCCAGGCGTTGGCGGAGTCCCGCAATTTTGCGCCGGCGGTCCAGCGCGGTGGTCTGGCGCGGCAGAGCATTCTGGACGCCTACATCCAGCATCTGCTGGGCTATGTTGATCTGTCTGCCTTGCGTCCGCTCAAACTGGTGGTCAATGCCGGTAACGGTGCTGCAGGTCACGTGGTCAATGCGCTGGAAGCCGTACTGCAACGCATGCAGGTTCCGGTCACCTTCATCAAGATCCACAACGAGCCCGATGGCACGTTCCCGCATGGTATTCCCAACCCGCTCCTGCCCGAATGCCGTGCCGATACGGCCAATGCAGTACGGGAACACGGTGCCGATATGGGCATTGCCTGGGACGGCGACTTTGACCGCTGCTTTTTGTTCGACGAGCGTGGCGAGTTCATTGAGGGCTACTACATTGTTGGCCTGCTGGCCGCGGCCTTCCTGGCGCGTCAGCCCGGCTCGCGCATCATCCACGATCCGCGTCTGACCTGGAACACCGTGGACGTGGTGCAGCAGGCGGGCGGCATTCCGGTACAAAGCAAAACCGGACATGCCTTCATCAAGGAACGCATGCGCCAGGAAGACGCCATTTATGGCGGCGAGATGAGCGCGCATCACTACTTCCGCGATTTTGCCTACTGCGACAGCGGCATGATTCCGTGGCTCCTGGTCTGTCAGTTGCTAAGCCACACCGGCCAGCCGCTGTCCGCCCTGGTGGCCGACCGGATCGCACGGTTTCCGTCTTCGGGCGAAATCAACCGCAAGCTGGCCGATGCACCGGGTGCGATCGCAGAGGTACGCCGCCGTTACGAGCATGAAGCGCTGAGTGTGGATGAAACTGATGGCATCAGCCTGGCGTTTGCCGACTGGCGCATGAACCTGCGTTCGTCCAATACGGAACCGGTGATCCGGCTCAATGTGGAGTCACGTGGCAACCCGGCGCTGATGCAGCAACGCACCGATGAGATTCTCAAGGTGCTGGATTACTTTGCCACTACGCCAGAAGCCCGCACGGCATGACCTTGCGGGAACTGTAGCGCCCATGAAAAAGCCCCGGAGCATGCCGGGGCTTTTTTATGAGGTCCGCGTTGGTACTTAATCTTCTACCAACACGGCCTCCGGCCCGTTTTTCTTGACCGACTCAATCCCGTTTTCCATGGCCGCCTTGCTGTTGTACATCTCGCTCTTGCCAATCACCTGATGATTGACCGCTTTGAGCACAAAGTACGGGTGGCCATCCTTGCTTTCCTTGCGTTCAAAATGCGCGTCGTCCGGCGCATTCTTGCGTACGGACTCAATCCCGTTCAGCGCGGACGCTTTGGCGGTATATAGCTCGCTGGTGAGAATAATCTGGCCATTGGCCGCATGCAGATTGAACATGAACTGGCCGTCTTTGGCCGTTTTCAGATGAAATTTGCCCGACATGACTACTCCTTGTGCCCGGTTAACTTGTGGCCGTTTACTGCGCGGCTTTTTGCAGTATTTGAAACAAGCGACTGGTTTTCAAAGGAAATCCTGTACGACAAAGACAAAAAAGCCCGGCAAGCCGGGCTTTTGATGCGCTGGATCAGACAAGGCACACCGCTCACGCCTGCAGTTCTTCCATGACCTGCCACAGCGTTTCAATTTCATCGGCCTCCAGCAAGCGCGCAATCAAGGGCTTGATACGCGCCAGGTCCGTCGACAACACTTGTTCCTTCACCTTCAACAAGCGCGCCGGCAACATGGAAAAACGCCGCAAACCCAAGCCCAGCAACAGCCGCGTCAAGGCTGGATCACCCGCCATTTCGCCGCACATGGAGATCGGCTTGCCAACGCGGTTGCACGTACTGATGACGTGATGCAGCAGCCGGATGACCGCCGGGTGCACCGGGTCATACAAGTGGGACACCGCATCATCATTGCGATCCACCGCCAGTGTGTACTGGATCAGGTCGTTGGTCCCAATCGACGCAAAGTCCAGGTGATGCAGGAAATGCTCCACCGTAAACGCCGCTGCAGGTACTTCGATCATGCCGCCCAGTTCAATATGTTCATCAAACTGGATACCTTCCAGCCGCAACTGGGCTTTGACTTCTTCCAGATGCCGGCGCGTCTGCCGCACCTCACCCACGTGCGAGAGCATGGGTACCAACAGCTTGATCTTGCCGTGGGCCGATGCCCGCAATAGCGCGCGCAACTGCGTCCGGAAAAGCTGGGCTTCGGCAAGGCACAGGCGAATACCCGTCAAACCCAGCGCCGGATTAGGCGCATCGGTTTCTTCCTGCCATTTGGGGATTTTGTCTTTGCCCAGGTCAATGGTGCGGATGATGACCGGCTGGCCATTCATTTGCTCAGCGACCGCGCGGTAGGCTTCGTACTGTTCTTGTTCGGTCGGCAAATCGTCTTCAGACAGAAACAGGAACTCCGAGCGAAACAACCCGATACCGGTGGCGTTGTTTTCCAGCACCTGGTCGGTGTCTTCCGGCAACTCGATGTTGCCAAACAGTTCGATCTCAACACCGTCCTGAGTGATTGGCTTGCTGGTCCGGATATCCTGCAAGCGCGCCTGGCGTTCGCTCCATTCGTCCTGGCGTGCGCGGTATTCGGTCAGCGTGCGCTCGTCCGGATCAACAATCACCACGCCGTTCACGCCATCGACAATGATCAGTTCATCTTCGTGGATGAGCGAGCGCGCATGCCGCAGCGCCAGCACAGAGGGCAAATCCAGGCTACGCGCCAGAATGGCGGTGTGACTGGTCGGGCCGCCGACGTCCGTAATAAACGCCAGGTATTCGCTGTCCTTGAACAGCACCATGTCGGCGGGCGAGAGATCATGTGCGACGAGGATGGAATCCCGGTCGGTCGGCGCGGGCGTATGCATGGCCATGTCATGGCCCGCCAGCGTTTTGAAGATGCGCTCCGTCACCTGAATAACGTCGGTGCGGCGCTCACGCAGGTATTCTTCTTCGATCTCGTCAAACTGGGCCAGCAAGGTGTCCAGTTGCAGCTTGAGTGCCCACTCCGCGTTGCACTTGCGCTTTTCGATGATCTCTTTGGGTTCGACCGACAAGGTCTGGTCGTTGAGCAGCATGATATGCAGACTCAGGAAAGCGCCCAGTTCGGTCGGCGCGTTCTCCGGAATGCTGCCCCAGAGCATTTCCAGCTCTTGCCGCGCTGTTTTGACTGCAGAGTCATAACGCGCCACTTCGCCGGCAATATCTTCCGGGCGCACCGTGTAGTGCGCAATTTCGATGTCGGTATGCGATATGAGGTGAGCGTGCCCGATGGCTACGCCACCGCCAATCCCGATCCCGTGCAAGGCAAGACTCATTCGGACTCCTGTGTCGCCGCGTTCATTGCAACCTGTGGTCGCGAGCGCGACTGACCAAACTCAGCGAAGCGGTGCCGGCCACACAGCCGGCTATAGGTAACGGGCTGCGCGTTTATTCGCCTTCACCGAAATAATCAGCAATCAGTGCTTCCAGTGCGTCCAGCGCCATCTGGTCATCCGGGCCACTGGTTTCAATCGTCACCATGCTGCCCTTGCCAGCTGCCAGCATCATGACGCCCATGATGGACTTCGCGTTGACACGTTTTTGATTGCGGCTGATCCATACTTCACTTTGAAACTGGCTGGCCAGTTGCGTCAGCTTGCTGGAGGCCCGTGCATGCAGACCCAGCTTGTTCACAATTTCGAGTTCTTTTACCGGCATGACCACTGATCCCCTGATTCAACCCTGCGCCGCATTGGGCAACATATACAAAACACCTTCAAGCCCGCCGGTAATGGCTTTGCTGACCACCACTTCCAGCGGCTGCTGACAGTACGTCAACGCCCGCACCAACATGGGCAGATTCACACCGGCCACGGCCTCTACCCGGCCCGGCTGGATTAGCCGGTTAGAGACATTGGACGGCGTTCCGCCGTAAATATCGGTGAGCAGCAAAATCCCTGAGCCATCATCGAGCATCTCGATCAGGTCATGCGCCTTGAGCACAACTTCATCCGGGTCTTCGGTCTTGCTGACCGAAAGCTGGCCGACATTGGTCAGCGGCCGACCCATAATGTGCTCGGCACACGAGATCAACGCTTCCCCAAGCGACACGTGCGTGACGATGATGATACCTACCATTCGGAGCATTCCTTGTGCATGGCCACAACGAACCTGGCTGCCTGTACCGGCCGGTTCCGGGCTTATATAAACGCCGGCTGGCTTTACCTGTGTGCAGGCAAGCGATCATGCCAGGCGTTCTTTTTCTGACTTTATAAGCAAATTTAACCGAATTCCCCCGGGCGTTACAGCGCCCCCGATGGCAGCGCAGCGTTTCAGAATCTGTTCACGATCAGGCGAGCTAGCGCAGCACAAGGCAAAAATAGCCGAAGAAGCGCAGTTTACATAGCGTAAACGCGCATTCTGAGACTGTTTTTAACAGCGTGCTGCCGACGCGCAGCCGATCGATCGTGGGCAGATTCTCAGCGCAAACGGTAAACATGCGGCGGGGTAATCAGCCACTCTACCCGAGCCTGCATGGATGGTGTCAGGTAGACGCTGCCATCATTGGCCACAATCAACACATCTTTCACGCCAAAGCGGGTGGCATAACCCACCGCTTTGTCGATCCCGCCAATGAACACCGGTTTGGTCAGCGCGTCTGAAATCGCCCCCGCCTCGCGGGAGGCCGGGGTAATCACCGTGGCTGCCTGCATGGTCTGGGCCGGCCAGCCTGTACGGGGGTCGATCAAATGGCAATAGCGTTTGCCATTGACCTCAAAATAACGCTCGTAATCGCCGGAAGTGCCAATCGACTCGCCATCGCCCAAGGTAATCACCGCCATGGCGCCGGGTTTGCGTGGGTGTTGCAGCCCAACCTTCCACGGCGTATCTCCCTTCTTGCCCAGCGCCAATACATTGCCCCCAATATTGATGAGTGCGTTATAGATGTGATGTTTACGCAGGTAAGAGGCGGCGCGGTCCAGTGCAAACCCTTTGAAGCCCCCCAGGTCAATGTTGACGTCCGGATTGCTGCTGGAGACATTAGGGCCATCAAAGCGCAGGTCATCCAGCGTGGGGTGTGTGGCCACGAGTGCCTTGATCTTGTCCGGATCGGGCAGCACAGGTGCAAATGTGTCGTTGTGAAAACCCCAGGCCGCCACGAGGTCACCAATGGCCGGATCAAACAATTGATCGGCGCGCTCGGCATAGCCTTTGGCCTGTTGCAAGATGCCAATCATTTCCGGATCTGCCTGCGCACTCTGGCCCGCGGCAAATGCCTGGTTCAAACGGGTAATGTCAGACGGGTGCCAGGCATGCAGCCGCGTATGCAGGCGGTCCAGGTCTGCCAGCACGGCAGCCGTGGCCGCTTTGGCGTCAGCCTCTGGCGTGCCATAGATGGTGATCTGCACACTGGTGCCAAAGACAAAGCTTTCCTGCTGATAGACCGGTGGCTTGCCACAGGCGGCCAGCAACAGCGTCACAGCCAGCAATGCCAGAAAGCGCATACGCCCCAACAACACCGCGCGCATCAGGCCAACTTGCGTTCAAGCGCGTCGATAAACAGCGCCGCGACGTCAATGCCGGATTGATCGGTGATTTCCTGGAAACACGTCGGGCTGGTGACGTTGATCTCGGTGACATTCTCGCCAATCACGTCCAGCCCCACCAGGAACAAGCCTTTGGCGGCCAGTTCCGGGCCCAGCGTCTCGGCAATCTCACGGTCTTTGGCGGTGAGTGGGCGCGCCACACCCGTACCCCCGGCGGCCAGATTACCGCGTGTTTCACCGGCCTTGGGAATCCGCGCCAGGCACCAGTCCACCGGTTTGCCATCAATGATCAACACGCGCTTGTCACCGTCTTTGATGGCCGGCAGATAGCGCTGGGCCATGATGGTGGCGGTTTCATTGGCGGTCAGCATTTCGATGATAGAGCCAATGTTGGCGTCGTCTGGCCGGATGCGGAAGATCCCCATGCCGCCCATGCCATCCAGCGGTTTGAGGATCACATCGCCATGTTCTGCCAGAAACGCGCGGATATCGGCCGCGCGTTGGGTCACCAGGGTCGGCGCGGTGAATTGCGGGTGTTTGAGGATGGCCAGTTTTTCGTTGTAGTCCCGCAGCGTCTGGCCGGGGTTGAACACCCGCGCGCCTTGCGCTTCGGCCAGCGTCAGCAGATGCGTGGCATAGAGATATTGCTGGTCAAACGGCGGGTCTTTACGCATTAGCACGGCGTCAAAATCCTTGAGCGCCAGGTGCTGCGGTTCGGCCAGCTCAAACCAGTGTTTGTATTCTTGTGTGGCGGTAAAGGTCAGCCGTTGGGCGGCGGTTTGAACCGTGCTATTCTGCACACGCATGTCATCAGCCAGCGTAATCCACAATTCCCAACCGCGCTTGTTGGCTTCGCGCAGCATGGCGTAGGTGGAATCCTTGTGGATTTTGAAACCGGCAACGGGATCAGCAATGACAAGCAGGCGTGTGGACATATCCGGGATTCCAGGCAGATAAACAATGACTGATTTGAATACAGGATGAGGCGGTTTCCCGCCTCATCTTTGCAGTGCATCAAGCAGCGAAGGAGAGCAAAGGCTCCGGCGCTGTAGATTCAATCTCGTGCGAGGCTGCCAGCAGCGCCAGCCGCGCCACCACACCGTAAGAGTAGAAACGGTTGGGCGCACTATCCGGGGCGCCATCGCAATCCGGCGTGGTACACGGCGAGGCAAAGGCCAGCGGTTCGAAATGCATGCCCGGCGCGTTCAGGTTCTCTTCCGGGCCACGGCCGGTATGCACGCGGTAGAAACCGCCGACCACAAAGCGGTCGATCATGTACACCACGGGTTCTGCCACGGCGTCGTTGATGCTCTCAAACGTCGGCACGCCTTCTTGCACGATCACATCGTGCACTTCCAGGCCTTCCTTGATCACCGACATCTTGTTGCGTTGCTTGCGATTAAGGCCAATCACCTCATCCGCCGATTTCACGCTCATGATGCCCATGCCATAGGTACCGGCGTTGGCTTTAACAATCACAAACGGGTCGTGATCAATGCCATGTTCTTTGTATTTGACGCGGATTTTAGCCAGCGTGCTGTTCACGGCATCGGCCAGTTGTTCTTCCCCGGCGCGGGCGTGGAAATCCAGACCATCAACATGGGCAAAGTACGGGTTGATGGTCCACGGATCAATGCCGATCAGTTTGGCAAAGTCTGCGGCCACACCGTCATAGGCGGCAAAGTGGGTGGTTTTGCGGCGCACTGCCCAGCCGGCGTGCGGGGGCGGCACCACAATTTGCTCTACGCCATCCAGAATGTCCGGAATGCCGGCGGAAAGATCGTTATTCAGCAGCACGGCACACGGATCAAACCCGGCCAGACCCACGCGGTTGCCATTGCGTACCAGTGGCTCCAGCGTCAGCTTCTGGCCATCTGGCAGATCAAATGTCGTCGGCTCGGTGATTTCCGGGTTGAACGTGCCCAGACGCACCACCAGACCGGCCATCTTCATGATGCGGGTCAGTGCGGCGACGTTTTGCAGATAGAAGGTGTTGCGGGTGTGATTTTCCGGAATCAGCAGCACGCGACGTGCATCCGGACACATGTTTTCCAGCGCCGTCATCACGGCCTGTACACCCAGCGGGTGGAATTCTGGATTAAGGTTGTTAAAACCGCCGGGGAACAGGTTCATGTCTACCGGTGCCAGTTTATAGCCGGCATTGCGCAGATCCACCGAGCCATAGAACGGCGGCGTGGACTCTTGCCACTGATTGCGGAACCAGTGTTCGATTTCCGGCTGGGCCGAGAGGATGCGGCGCTCCAGATCCAGCAAGGGGCCAGACAGCGCGGTGGTGAGGTGCGGAACGGTCATGGGGAACACTCGTCAAAAACAGCGTCAGCCAGAAATGCGGGCGGCATCCAGATAATACAACCCGCATGAGCATGTTTCACGTCGATCAAGCAAACAGGTGACAGGCAGTCACCTGCATCATAACCAGCCTTTTCTCTTGAAGAACCAATAAGGTGCAATGCCCGACAGTACCATCAGCACCAGCGCAAACGGGTAACCCAGGTGCCACTGCAATTCCGGCATTTCACCAAAATTCATGCCGTAGATACTGGCAATGACTGTCGGCGGCAAGAACACGACGGCGGCAATCGAAAATATCTTGATGATCTTGTTCTGCTGCAGGTTGATCAGCCCCATCACCGCGTCCATCAAGAAGTTGATCTTGTCGAACAGAAACGCCGTGTGATTGTTCAGCGATTCCAGATCACGCAGCACTTCACGCAGATCTTTTTCCTGGTTTTTCTGCAAGACCCGGCAACGCAGCAAGAATGAGAGCGAGCGCCGGGTATCCATCAAATCCAGCCGCACCTTGCCGTTCAAGTCTTCTTGCGCGGCGATATCGGCCACCGTATCGGCCATGGCGGCGTCGGTCATCACGGCATTGCGGTTGAGCACGCGCCGGCTGACCTTGTCCAGGTCTGCATATACGCCTTCGAGCACGTCGGCAGCGTATTCCACTGCCACATCGTAAATGGACAGCAAAACGTCCTCGGCAGTTCGTACAAAATCCACCTGCATACGGGCGCGCATACGGAACAAGCGAAAGGCGGCCAGTTCTTCGTTGCGGATGCTGAGCAAGCGGCCTTCGTTCAGCAAGAACGAGACCGTAACCACTTCGGCACCGTCATGATGCTGATGCAAGAAGAATGAATTGAGGTGAATACCGGCTTCATCGACAAAGCAGCGGGCAGAGTCCTCAATATCTTCCACCTCGTCATCATCAAGCTTCAGGCGGAACACGTCTTGCAACAGGGCGCGTTCATGCTCGTTGGGCTCAACGGAATCGATCCACACCACATCCGGGCGGAGCAAGTCTTCGGCCGATTCCACCGGCACCGGCCGCAGCCGTTTGTCTACAAAACCATAAGCGGTAAGCATGGGGTCGTCCAGCAAGGGTACCGCGCGCATTATAAGAGAAGCCCGCCCCGGCCGCCTGGCTGGTCGCCTGGTAAATGCTCTACACTGCCAATATGCCCACGTATCAAGAACTGGCCCGCGACAGCGGCCTTGACCGCCCCGACATCCACGCCCTGTTTCACCATTTGGGCGGACACAACCGCGCGTTTCTGATCACCCACGGTGATGACGCGGCGGACCCCGCCTTTGTCGAGCGCTTTTCCGCGCTGGCAGCACGGCGGCGCGCTGGTGAGCCGGTGGCCTATCTGCTGGGGGAGAAAGAGTTTTACAGCCTGACCTTCAAGGTTGGCCCCGGCGTGCTGATTCCGCGCCCAGAAACCGAACTACTGGTTGATCTGGCGCTGGCACGTTTGCCGCAAAGTGGCGCAGTGGTGGATCTGGGCACAGGCAGCGGCATTATTGCCATTACCTTGGCCCATGAGCGCCCGGACGCCCAGGTCACCGCGCTGGACGTCTCTGACGCAGCGCTGCAGATCGCCCGCAGCAATGCAGCCCGGCTGGCGCCGCAAGTGCGCGTGCTCCAGAGCGACTGGTACAGCGCGCTGGCCGCTGAGCAGTTTGCACTGATTGTGTCCAACCCGCCGTATATCGAACAGGACGATCCGCACCTGCAACAAGGTGACCTGCGCTTTGAGCCACGTTCTGCACTGACGGATGAGGCCGATGGGCTGGTTCATATCCGGCATATCATTGATGGCGCAGTCAGCCGCTTGTTGCCCGGCGGCTGGCTGCTGTTTGAACACGGCTTCGATCAGGGCCTGGCGGCACGTGATTTACTGGAAGCAGCGGGGTTTGGCGAGGTACAGACCTGGCAGGATATTGCCGGCATGGACCGTGTAAGTGGTGGGCTTGCCCCGGCTTGACCTGAGGGCGTAAAATACCCGAGTAAATTAATCAGTTAAAGGCGCCTGGCCGCGCCGCAACACACAGCGAGTCTCCAATGAGCATCCAGGAATCCATCCGTCAGACCGTGACCGA
This sequence comes from Silvimonas sp., assembly GCA_030151005.1. Lineage (GTDB taxonomy): Bacteria > Pseudomonadota > Gammaproteobacteria > Burkholderiales > Chitinibacteraceae > Silvimonas. Next base: position 4,667 of record JASLES010000325.1, on the reverse strand, counting down.
AAACCAGGTCGTGCTGTTCATGAAAGGCACCCCGACCTTTCCGCAGTGCGGTTTTTCTTCTGCCGCCGTGAGCATTCTGAAAAACCTCGGCGCTGATTTTGTCGCCGTGAATGTGCTGGCCGATGCCGACGTGCGCCAGGGCATCAAGGAATACTCCAACTGGCCGACCATTCCGCAGCTGTATATCAAGGGCGAGTTTGTAGGTGGCTCTGACATCATGCGTGAACTGTTCAGCTCGGGTGAACTGCAACAGATGCTGCAACAAGCCTGATTGCACGGGCCAGACCGATCAGATCGGCTGATCGGCTGTGGTCAGCCCAATAAAAAACCCCGCATTGCGGGGTTTTTTATTGCCAGCGCCTGGGCGCTTAGTGGTGCCAGTAGCCACCACCGTGGTAACCCCAGCCACCGCCCCAACCGCGGTAGTAACCGTAGTTGATGGAAAGCGCCGGATACACCAGCGGTGCTGCCACCACAACAGGCGCAGTCTGGTAAACCACCTGCGGCTGTTGCACCACCACCGTCTGCGGCTGATCCACATAGGTGGTCGTCGCCGTCGTGACTGGCGCTTGCGGGGCGGCAGAACCGCCATCCACGCCAATCGTGATCGGCACTTCGCGACCCGGATCATAGGCCATGCGCGTGGTGTAACGCTGACCAGCGTATTCATACGTCACATCGTAACCGACGGTCCGTTGCTGCATGGTTTGCGTGGTGGAGCAACGGCGTACGTTCTGGGTAGATACGCCAGCATTCTGGTTGGCAATACTGTCACCCGCCAGCGCCCCCACCACCGCACCGGCAGCCGTCGCAGCGACGTTACCGTTACCGTGGCCTACGGTGTTACCCAGCAAGCCGCCAAAAATCCCGCCCAGCAATGCGCCGCCATACGTACGCGGCTGTTGCACCTGGACTTGTTCATCCCAGCATTGTTGTTGCGGCACAGACACCTGCTGCACCACGGGCGTGGTATTGATCACGCGACCGTACTCGGCGGCTTGTGCCAGACCAGCCACACCGGCAAGACTCAACAGCAGAACGACTTTTTTCATTTTCCCACTCACTTGCAGCACAGGGCTGCGTGTTGTTTCCGTGCGCTCCTGGCGCCAGTATTGCTATTTTGTGCCTGATGCGGGGTAACGCACCAGGGTGTAGCTCACATCCTTGAATCTACGCCCTTTTCAACTGCTTGGAGCAGCGCAGATGACATCCGGTTCATGGTTTTTCATATTCTTTACAAATGAAAACCCGCGGATACAAACCGGTCATCCGGTTATGATGCAAGCACCGTCCATGAGCCACTTTTGGGGTCGTCATGCCTTACTCTCTGGCCAACCAGTTGGTCGTTGCCATTTCATCGCGCGCGCTTTTTGATTTTGAATCTGAAAACACGCTGTTTGAATCAGGCGACGCCGCGGCCTACAAGGCACTCCAGCTCAAATTACTGGATCAGCCCGCCTCACCCGGGGTGGCCTACGCGCTGGTGCAAAAACTGCTGGCCCTGAACGAGGGCGATACTCACCGCGTTGAAGTCGTCATTCTGTCGCGCAATGACCCAGTCAGCGGCCTGCGCGCGTTTCGCTCAGCCGAACACCACGGGCTAACGCTGGAACGCGGCGTGTTCACACAGGGCCGTCCACCGTTCAGGTATCTGAACGCACTGCATGCCAACCTGTTTTTGTCGATGAACGAAGCCGATGTGCGCGACGCGCTGGCCGCGGGCTTTCCTGCTGCGCGGGTGTATCCACAATCCGTCCACGCTGCAGGCCGTCACCCCACCGAAATCCGCATTGCATTTGATGGCGACGCCGTACTGTTTTCAGATGAGGCCGAGCGCATTTATCAGCAAGGCGGTCTTTCGGAATTTCAGCGGCACGAGCGCACGCATGTAACGCGCCCCTTGCCACCAGGCCCGTTCAAACCCCTGCTTGAGGCCTTGCACCGACTACAACGCGCAGATGCCCCGGTGCGTTTACGCACCGCCCTTGTCACCGCCCGCAGCGCACCGGCACATGAACGCGCCATCCGCACCTTGATGGATTGGCAAATTGAGGTGGACGAAGCCATGTTCCTGGGCGGGCTGGAGAAAGGCCCGTTCCTGCGTGAATTTGAGCCAGACTTTTTCTTCGACGACCAAACCGGTCATTGCCTGTCTGGTGCCATGGCCGTACCCACCGGACAAGTTGTAGCCGGTATCGCCAATGAGGGCTAACTGCCCAAAAAACGAGCATTTTTGCACACGCCTCGCGCAAAACGCCCCCATAAAGAACGTCACCCCTACATTGCGCATTAATTCGGTGCATTGTTTGTTTATGACAAACAGAATATGAACCATTTTGGTTCAAAAAACGCACCGGATTATCCCGTCGCCTCAGAAATACCCTAAAGAATCAAAGCCATTTATAACTGGCACACAGATTGCTTTTGGTGCACACCGATAAAAGTGCGCCACATTGAAGCGCGCACTGCCCGACTCTGTGGAGCTTTTTGTGAATCAACTTCCTGCCAGTAGCGACGTGCTGTTCATTCTGCTGGGCGCCATCATGATTCTTGCCATGCACGCTGGTTTTGCCTTTCTGGAACTGGGCACCGTGCGGCAGAAAAACCAGGTCAACGCCCTCGTTAAAATCCTGACCGACTTTGCGGTCTCTGCCATTGCCTATTTCTTCATTGGCTATGGCATTGCCTATGGCGTGCATTTTCTGGTGCCGGTGCATGAACTGAACGTCGGCCAGGGTTACGGTCTGGTGCGGTTTTTCTTCTTGCTGACCTTTGCTGCCGCCATCCCCGCCATTATCTCGGGCGGGATTGCCGAGCGCGCCCGGTTTCACCCGCAATCGGCCGCCACCTTCTTGCTGGTCGGTTTTGTTTACCCGTTTTTTGAAGGCATGATGTGGAACGGCAATTATGGCGTGCAGAACTGGCTGCAGACCCATTTTGGTGCGCAGTTCCACGACTTTGCCGGCTCTGTCGTGGTCCATGCCGTGGGTGGGTGGATCGCCCTGCCTGCCGTATTGTTGCTGGGTGCCCGCAAAGGGCGTTATCGCAAGGATGGCGGCGTTAGCGCGCACCCGCCCTCATCGATTCCCTTCCTCGCTTTGGGCGCATGGATTCTGATCGTCGGCTGGTTTGGTTTTAACGTGATGAGCGCACAACGTATTGCCGGTATCTCTGGCCTCGTGGCGATGAACTCGCTAATGGCCATGGTTGGCGGCACGCTGGCCGCCATGTTTGTCGGCAAGAATGACCCTGGGTTCATTCATAACGGCCCCCTGGCCGGTCTGGTGGCAGTCTGCGCCGGGAGCGATGTCATGCACCCGCTGGGTAGCCTGGTGGTCGGCGCCATTGCCGGCGGCATGTTTGTCTACCTGTTCACCATCACCCAAAACCGCTGGAAAATCGACGACGTGCTTGGCGTATGGCCACTGCATGGTCTGTGTGGCACCTGGGGCGGCATTGCAGCCGGTATTTTCGGCCAGACCTGGCTGGGTGGCGCGGGCGGCGTGAGCCTGATCAGCCAGTTGATCGGCACCTTCATGGGCATCATCATCGCCTTTACCGGCGGAGCCCTGGTTTACGGCGCGCTGAAAAAGACCATTGGCCTGCGCCTGACCGAAGAAGAAGAATACAACGGCGCGGATTTGTCGATTCACTACATTTCTGCCACGCCAGAGCGGGAAAGCCACTGGTAAATGCAAGACCGTCCGGGCTGGCCCGCTTGCCAGCCCGGGTGAGTGAATCCGGATCAATGCTGTATACCCCGCAGGGCCAACATCTCAAAAACGCGGACTTTGCACCTGCTTCGGCGCAGCGGTAGATGACTTTTGTCCTGCTCACTTTTCATTCAAGAATCCTCCTGACAGATAACAAGAATTATCTGACAGCACCTCCCCTTTCTGAGTCGTAAAACAGCCGGCCGCCATGCCGACTTTGCCGCATGGCTTTTTGTCATTCCGGCCGACTCATGCATCAATACCCACTTTCCGCCATTTGCGCGGCACTACTATTTGCTTCCATCCCCGCCCTGGCTGCGCCAGACAGCAGCGCGCTGTCTCCTGACGAGGGCATCCGCCGCCAGGAAGAACGTGCGCGTGTGCTTCAGGACTCACTCACGCCCGCGCCCGAAGCGCCGCAGCGCACGGTCACCCCGGAAATCTCCCGCGTACTGCCTGCCGAAACGCCTTGTTTTCTGCTGCAGCACATTTCGCTGACCGGCCAGGACGCCGACGCCGAGCCGTGGTTAGTCAAACGCTTGTCCGACCAGGTCCTGGATGATTTCACGGGCCAGTGCGCGGGCGCACGCGGTGTCAGCCAGATTGCCGATGCAGTGAACGCCTGGCTGCTACGCGCAGGGTACGCCACGTCTCGCGTGACACTGGGCCAGCAGAATCTGGCTAGCGGGGCCTTGCAATTGCAACTGCACCTGGGCCGTCTCGGCGCTGTGCGCATGGTCGAAGCCGGCACCACGACCCCGGATACCCGTTGGGGTGATTGGCGCAACGCCTTCTGGCCCGTGTCGAGCGAGGGCGATCTACTCAACGTCAATGACGTGCAGCAGGGCGTAGAGCAAATGAACCGCCTGCCCAGCCAGCAAGTAGCAACAAGGCTCGAACCAGGCAAGACCCCGGACACCAGCGATATTGTCATCGAACGGCAAACCGGTACGT
>JASLES010000297.1 GCA_030151005.1 Silvimonas sp. | reverse complement strand
CTCAAATACCTGGAAACCGTACCGGAGCAAGAGTCCCTGTGGAAGGGCGAGTGCTTTGTGTTCGACAACCGCGTTACCGTGCGCCACGACTTGTCTGAGGGCGACTACGAACTGTGCCACGCCTGCCGTGAACCAGTGTCCATTGAAGAGCGCCAGTCACCGCATTATGTGGCGGGGGTGAGTTGCCCGCGTTGTTGGGACACGCTGAGCGAGAAAACCCGCGCCGGTGCGCGTGAACGCCAAAAGCAGATTGAACTGGCCAGGAAGCGCAATCAACCCAGCCCGCTGGGCCGCAAAGTGGTCAGAAACGAGGAGTAAACCACTCCTGTCGCACCCATCGCCCGGATGCCGCGCAAACAAAAAGCCCGTCAATCACGACGGGCTTTTTGTTGCTTTGCCTGACAACGCAATGTCAGTCGTCCACGGGACGGACGGGCGCTGGCGTGGCATTGCGCACTTTCAGCGTCAGCCCACGCAAGAAATTACGCAGCAACTGGTCGCCGCAGGCACGGTAGTTTTTCTGGCCTTCTTTGCGGAACAGGGCAGACAACTCCGGGCGGGACACCTCAAAACCCGCCAGTTGCAGCACGGCGTGCATATCGTCTTCTTTCAGTTCAAACGCGACGCGCAATTTCTTGAGGACGATATTGTTGGTGACCGATTCTTCCACCGGCTGGGCAGGGCGCGTATCGTCCCGGCCGCGACGATAGATCACGAGACCATTCAGAAAGTGCGACATCGGCAAGTCCGGGCAGACTACATAGCCCTCTTCATCATCCTTGAGCAGCCATGACGCCAGCTTTTCCTGCGTCACCTTCATGCCACCCAGATCGAATACCGCCGCCAGTTGCGGCTCGCTCAGATCCAGCATGTAGCGCACACTGCGCAGGATGTCGTTGTGGGTCATGTCTGGATTATTCCTTCAAATCAGTAATGTGCGCGGCAATGGCCGCGCCGCCGTATTGTAGCGCCTGGACTGTGACCAGCGGTTGATATTGTCATGTCAGACTCGCCCGCAGACTGGGGTGGGGCACACCAAATTCCTGATTTTTCTTGCGTTTCCGGCTCAATGACACTTGCGTAACACCCTCTTTGCGGGCAAAATCCCGCCTCTCGTGGCTCGGGGTTTTCGCCCCGAATTGATCAATGCTTGATGGCTTGCCCACCCATCCGCTGCGCACTTTGCGCTGGCAAAGTGGCAAGACGTCCGAGAGCCTGTCCATGGTTTTTCCCGGGACGCGTTCAGGACAAAATCAGTGAAATACAAGGCACAAGACACGCCGTGGTGCAGGCACCACAAGTGGCTTGTAACGCCGTAGTTCACTGATTTCGCCCTGAACCCGAAGGGCCGGCTCGATAAAGCCCCATCCACCGCGTTATGCACCTTGCCAATAACTGGTTATTGGCGGCGGCACATGCCTTGTGGCTGGGGCTTTATCGAGTCGGCGCGACTCGGGAAAGATCATGGACAGGCTCTGAACCTTCTAGCCCAGGGGGTGTGGGATATTATGAATATTCTGGCTACGGCTGCTGCCTTGCAGCTGGATATGTCCTCTCAGTTGCCGGTTTCGGCATACTTCGATGAAACCCTGTATCAGCGTGAACTCGAACTCCTGTTCGAGCGTGGCCCCAAATACATCGGCCATGAACTGATGGTGCCGGAGGTGGGTGATTACCACGTCCTGGAAAGCACCAACGGCGCCCGATACCTCAAACGTGCTGCCACTGGCGTCAAAGCACTCTCCAACGTCTGCCGGCATCGCCAGGCACTGATGCTGGAAGGTCGCGGCAATGGCTCGCACACCGTATGTCCGCTGCATCGCTGGACTTACGACAACAATGGTCATTTACTCGGCGCGCCGCATTTCGGCGGCAATCCATGCCTGCACCTGCCAGAAACGGAACTGGTGAACTGGAACGGCTTGCTGTTTGAAAAAAATGGCCGCGACATTGAGGGCGACCTCAAGAATCTGGGTGTTGCCAAAGATCTGGATTTCTCCAACTACGTCTTTCACAGCGTTTCGGTGGATGAATACGAAGGCAACTGGAAAACCTTTATTGAGGTTTACCTGGAGGATTACCACGTCGAGCCGTTCCACCCGGGCCTGGGCAAGTTTGTGACGTGTGACGACCTGAAGTGGGAGTTTGCTGACTGGTACTCTGTGCAAACGGTGGGTGTGCACAATGCGCTGGCCAAGCCTGGCTCGCACACGTATCAGAAATGGCACGAGGAAGTCCTGCGCTACAACAACGGCAAACAGCCCCCTTATGGCGCAATCTGGCTGACTTACTACCCCAACGTGATGGTGGAGTGGTATCCGCATACGCTGGTGATCTCCACACTGATCCCGACTGGCCCGCGCAGCTACAAAAACGTGGTGGAGTTCTACTACCCGGAAGACATTGCTTATTTCGAGCCGGAATTCGTTGCGGCCGAACAGGCGGCCTACCAGGAAACTGCCGTAGAGGATGGTGAAATCATCCGCCGCATGGAGCAAGGGCGTGAAGCGCTTTATGCCGCCGGTCGCAATGAAGTGGGGCCGTATCAGTCCCCCATGGAAGACGGCATGCAGCACTTCCATCGTTTTTTACGACGCGAACTGGGCATGTAAAACGCACCCTGTTTTCGACAAAAAAGTTCCGCAAAACCCGCCTAATGGCGGGTTTTTTCTTTTTCTTTACAATATGTTATGACGCGCTCCGCGTCGGCGTCCGTCTGTCATGCCCATCCGCAAGTTACCTGCATCAACACCCAAACAGCAGGGGTAGAGTATGAGCGTACCCTCACAAAGGGCGCACTGACGTCACAACATCCAAGGAGATCGTCATGAAAAAGACCATCATCACTGCTTGCACACTTGCGGCCGCTCTGGTTGCAGGCACCGCAATGGCCGGCGCGACGGGCGAACACCCGTATCGCAATGGCGTGCTCGACAACTCACCGTCGTTCTATTCACACATGCAAGACAGAACTTCCCAGGATAACAATGCGGGCCTGAGTGGCTCGTCCAGCACCAACGCAACTGGCACTGATTCTTCGCCCAGCATGGATTCGTCCAGCTCGACCAACTAATCCGTTCATTGATACGCACAATGCGTAGCCAACGTGCCCCGGCAGCTTTTCGTCGGGGCATTTTCATTTCCAGGTCAGGCGGAAGAGGGTATGCCTTGTGAATCGCGGCTGGCGGCCATATGTTGAGCAGGTCCAATCCGGTATTGATCCATGAAACCCGCCCAGGAATCCGCCGCACCCCGCAACGACTGGCAAACGTTGCGCACCTTGCTGCCGTATCTGCTGCAGTACAAAACGCGCGTCATTATCGCCATGTTGCTGCTGATCGCCGCCAAAGTGGCCAACGTGGGCGTGCCCCTGGTGCTCAAGGGCATTGTCGACCATCTGGATGGCAGCAAAGGGCCGCTGGTTTTGCCGTTGGCGCTGGTCGGGGCGTACGGCTTGCTGCGCCTGTGTTCGTCCGTCTTTGGCGAAATGCGCGACGCTGTATTTGCCAAGGTCACCCAGGGCGCCATCCGCCGTGTGGCCTTGCAGGTCTTCGATCACCTGCACGCACTCTCATTACGTTTTCATCTGGCACGTCAGACTGGCGGCATGAGCCGGGACATCGATCGCGGCACCAAGGGTATTGCGTTTCTGCTGAACTTTACGCTGTTCAACATCCTGCCCACGCTGGTGGAAATCTTCCTCGTAGCCGGTGTATTGCTCAAAAAATATGACTGGTATTTTGCTGCGATCACCTTTGGCACCATTGTCATCTATATCGGTTTCACCCTGGGCGTGACCGAATGGCGCATGGTGTTCCGCCGCACCATGAACAATATGGATTCGGAGGCCAGCACACGCGCTGTAGACAGCCTGCTGAACTACGAAACCGTCAAATACTTCGGCAACGAACGCTGGGAGTCCGAGCGTTACGATAAAAGCCTGATGAAATGGGAAGCCGCCGCGGTCAAAAACCAGGTTTCCCTGTCGTTTTTGAACGCAGGGCAGGCCGGGATCATTGCACTGGGCGTCTCGGCGCTGGTCGGGCTGGCTGCACAGGAAGTGGTCACCGGCAAGATGACACTGGGTGATCTGGTGCTGGTTAACGCATTCTTGCTGCAACTGTATGCGCCACTTAACTTCCTGGGCTTTATCTATCGCGAGATCAAGCACTCGCTGGCAGACATGGAAAAAATGTTCAGCCTGCTGGGCCAGAACGCCGAAGTCAAAGACAGTCCGGATGCCATTGCCCTGAAAACACAGCGTGCCAACGTGCGGTTCGAGAACGTGGACTTTGGCTATGAGAGCAACCGGCAGATTCTGCACGGCGTGTCGTTTGAAGTGCCAGCAGGCCAGACTGTGGCCGTGGTGGGGAGTTCGGGTGCGGGCAAGTCCACGCTTTCGCGCTTGCTCTACCGCTTTTATGACGCTAACAGTGGCAGCATCAGCATCAACCAGCATGATCTGCGCGGACTGACGCAAGCGTCGCTGCGCGACCACATCGGCATCGTGCCGCAAGATACCGTGTTGTTTAACGACAGCATTTATTACAACATCGCCTACGGCCAACCCACGGCTACCCGCGAAGAAGTAATTGATGCCGCCCGCTCAGCGCATATCTACGACTTCATCATGAGTCTGCCAGAGGGTTTTGATACACCGGTGGGTGAGCGTGGCCTCAAGTTGTCTGGCGGTGAGAAACAGCGCGTTGCCATCGCCCGCACCATTCTCAAAAACCCGCCCATCCTGATTTTTGATGAGGCCACCTCGGCGCTGGACTCCAAAACCGAACGCAGCATTCAGGCTGAACTCAAAGAAATCTCCGCCAACCGTACCACGCTGGTGATTGCGCACAGACTATCCACCATTGCCGATGCCGACGAGATTCTGGTCATGGAGGGCGGACGCATTGTCGAGCGTGGCCATCACCGGGCATTGCTGGCGGCTGGCGGCGCTTATGCACGCCTGTGGGCCATGCAGCAGCAACACCAGGATATCGACAAACCCGTCGACGCAATCTAACCCGGCGCTACCCCTTTGAAACGGCGCTTTTGCATTGCAAGCGCCGTTTTTCATATTGCGCTGCAGAATTGACCTTGTCCGATTGCATGCATATAGATAAGGACAAGGTCGGCCGATGACCCGGTCCAATTCGCCGTCAGGCCGCCTGTAAAACAAGACACTGGAAAACCGGTGCCTCGCACGGCGGACCGTTTGGGCTGCCACTGCGCGGCGTACGACCTGCACACGATGACCTCAGGCGGCATCAGTTCGCCCATCCGGTCATCGCCAGATACCGATTTTCCATGCCTTTCGCCACTTGTGGAGGGATACCGGTATGACTACGCGCAGAACCCTGATCAAACTCTCTGTCGCCACGCTGGTCGCGGGCCTGTTGGCGGCGCATGCTTTTGCTGACGCCAACAAACCCGTGATCGCACTACTGCCCGGCGTGGTGGATCCGTTTTATTTCACCATGCACCGTGGCGCAGAAAAGGCGGCCAAGGAAGAGGGCGTGGAGCTGCTGTTTCAGGTTCCCAAATCCTGGAATACCACCGAACAAGTCCCCATTCTGAAAGCCTTCATTGCCAAAAAGCCGGATGTATTGCTGATTTCGCCCGTCGATAAACAACAACTGGTGCAGCCACTGAAAGAAGCCGTAGATGCCGGTATCAAGGTCATCACAGTAGATACCTATATTGGCGACGGCAAATATCAGACCGGCAAGGGCGATGCAGATTTCCCGCTTTCCTATATCGCCTCTGACAACACCGAAGGCGGGCGCATTGCGGCCCGGGCGCTCGCCAAAGCCATTGGCGACAAGGGAGAGGTGTACTGTGAGGACAACAAGCCCGGCATTTCCAGTACCGATGCGCGGGTAGATGGCTTCCTGGAAGAAATGAAGAAACATCCAAACATCAAGGTCCTCGACACCCAATACAACGAAGATGATGCCAACAAGGCCGCCGCCCACATTGCCGCTATTCTGGCGCGCAACCCCAACCTGGCGGGCGTATTTGGCGCCAACACGTTTTCTGGCAAAGGGGCCGCAGAAGGCGTGAAAAAAGCGGGCAAAACCGGCAAGGTCAAAGTTGTGGTGTTTGATGCCGTGCCGGGCATTGATCAAGACATCAAGAGCGGCCTGGTAGATATCGCCATTGCGCAGAAACCGGCAGAAATGGGGTATTACGCCGTGAAGTACGGCGCTGACGCGGCCCGCGGCAAGAAAATTCCGGCACAAAAAGGCACCGGTTTTGTCGTGCTGGATAAATCCAATATCGACGGCGACGGCAAGCAGTACATCTACTCCAATTAACTGGCCGTCAAACCGATCCGGCTGGCATGAATGCGGCGCCAGCCGGTTTTCCCGCCCTTGATGGAACCCGCCCATGGATGAATCCGGCAAACGGATGGATCGACTGGCCTTGATTACCAAGGTTTGGCCCTGGTTGTTTCTGGCTGCGTTATTGGTGTTTTTTGAAATCTGGGCCCAGATCGTCGCCCGCCGGTCATTCGTTTTCAATCTTTACAACGCGCAATCCATTTTGCTGGCGGCCAGTGCCCCGTTGTTGCTGGCCATTGGCCAGACCTTCGTCATCATCACGGCTGGTATCGATTTGTCTGTGGGCTTTGTAATGGGTCTGTCTGCGGTTTGTGTTGCGCAATTTACCTTGCTGGGCGGGCAATCTGTGGCGTCGCTGTTGCTGGCTTCACTGGGCACCATGCTGGTGTGCCTGATCCCTGGCTACGTCAACGGCGTACTGATTTCGCGCATGGGCGTGCCCGCGTTCATTGGTACGTTGGGCATGTACGGCGTGGCGCGCGGTGCGGGTTTTCTGGCGGCGGGCAGCGGCATGACGGTATCGGTGAATCACGCAGGGCTGGCCTGGTTGGGCACGGGTTGGGTGCCGATCATCCTGACCGGCATCCTGCTGCTGATCATGCATTTTGTGCTGTCGAAAACGCGCTTTGGCCAATACACCTACGCCATTGGCGGCAATCTGCAATCTGCGGCCCGTGCGGGGATCAACGTCAAACGCCATCTGACCATTGTGTACATGCTCGCGGCGCTGTTTGCGGCGATTGGCGGCATTGTCTATACCGCCCGCTTTGCCGCTGGCGCAGCCAATGCCGGCGAATCCATGCTGCTGGATTCAATTGCCGCCGTGGTCATTGGTGGGGCCAGCTTGTTTGGCGGTACCGGCAATGTGATTGGCACGCTGATTGGTTCACTCATCATTGCGGTGATCCAGTTTGGTTTGATTTTTATTGATGTGAATGCGTTCTGGCAGTTCATCGCTGTGGGCGTGGTCATCATTTTGTCGGTCTTGATTGACCAGTACAAAGAACGGTTGGGGAGGGAAGGCTGATGCCCGGCCAGACTTTGCTGGAAGTCGACAACGTTTCCATCCACTTTGGTGGTGTGCAAGCACTCAAAGGGGTTTCGCTCTCTATCGCGCCGGGCGAGGTCGTCGCCCTGGCGGGAGACAACGGCGCGGGCAAATCCACGCTGATCAAGATTATCTCTGGTGTGTACAAGGCTTCCGCCGGCGAGGTCCGTTTTGACGGTCAGCCCCTTACGCTGCTAGACCCGCAAGACGCCCGCAGCAAGGGCATAGAAACCATCTACCAGGATCTGGCGCTGGCCGACAATCTGGACGTTGGCGGCAATATTTTCCTGGGGCGCGAGCCGATGCGACGCTGGCTGGGCGTGCCGGTCATTGATCGGGAGCACATGCAAAAGGTGGCGCGGGAGGTGCTGGACCGGCTGGACATTGTCATTCCGGAGCGCAAACTGGCTGGCCCGGTGCAGATGTTATCGGGCGGGCAGCGCCAGGCTATTGCCATTGGCCGCGCCATTTACTGGAACGCACGCCTGTTGATCATGGACGAACCCACGGCAGCGCTAGGCGTGCCAGAGCAACGCAAGGTCATGTCACTGATCCAGACCCTGAAGGCGCAAGGCGTCGCCATTTTGCTGGTGTCGCATAATCTGCACGATATTTTTGCAGTGGCGGACCGCATTGTTGTGCTGCGGCGCGGTGAAGCCGTGGGCGAGCGCCGCGTCGCCGAGACGCATGGCGAAGAAATCGTGGGGCTGATGGTCGGTAGCGAGTACACCACAACGACAGCCTGAAGTCAGTGTTGTGGCAAGAAAAACTTGATATATCAAAATGAAGTGAACCGTAGCGCAAGTCGGGATAAAATGGATTGGATAGTCCAATCCAGTTCTATCCGCGACTGCGAGTATGAGTTTCATGACCCCCGACATCAGCAATCACGATTGCGCCGAACGCGTACTGGAAGCCGCCATGCAGGTCTTCTGCGAGTCCGGCTACCGCGCCAGCATTGACCTTGTTGCCACGCGTGCCGGCGTAGCGCGCCAGACGGTGTACAACCGTTTTGGCAGCAAACAGACGCTGTTTGAATCTGCCTTGTCGGCCAAAGTGGAAGAAATGCTGGCCATTTTTGAGAACGGCAAAGGCAATCTGCGTGATCGACTGATTGAATTTGGCGTGAGCTTTCGTGCCCGCGCGCTGACGCCAGAATCGGTCAACCTGCACCGGGTGCTTACCAGCGAGGCCTGCCGTTTTCCGGAACTTGGCCGCCACTTTTATCAAAATTGCGTGCAGCGCTGCACCACGCAAATTGCCGCAGAACTAACCAAATCCATGCAGGCGGGCGATCTTCGGCAAGAAGATGGCGAACGCACCGCCAACATGCTGCTCGACCTGCTGGCCAGCCGCGAAAAACTGGCCATGATCTTCGGCGAAGAACCGCCAGCACTGGATCGGGAGCGAGAAACCGTCACCAACACCATTGATTTTTTTCTGCGGGCACTCAAACCGCTGTGAGTCTTCTGCAGAAACAAGCACTTGTAGAGGCATGATAAAAAACGGCGCCATGTTCTGGCGCCGTTTTTGTTTGCTAATCCGGCACGATCAGCAGGTGTGTTGACCCCCATTCATGGCAATGTTGGCCCCGGTCATGAACCCGGACAAATCGGATGCCAGATAAGCAATCAGACTTGCAACTTCTTCAGGCTTGCCAAGACGCCCCACCGGAATCTGCGCAATGATCTTGCCGCGTACCTCTTCCGGCACAGCCATGACCATCTCCGTCGCGATATAACCCGGGCTGATGGTGTTCACGGTAACGCCTTTTTTGGCCACTTCTTGCGCCAGCGCCATGGTAAAACCGTGCATGCCCGCTTTGGCAGCAGAGTAGTTGGTTTGTCCGAACTGACCTTTCTGGCCGTTGATCGAAGAAATATTGATCACCCGACCCCAGCCGCGCTCAGACATGCTGTCAACAAACTGCTTGGTTACGTTAAAGAGGGAGTCCAGATTGGTCGCCATCACGACTTCCCAATCGACTGCGGTCAGTTTGCGAAAGCTCGCATCACGAGTAATGCCCGCGTTGTTGACCAGTACATCTACTTCCCCCACCGTTTCGCGAATACGCGCGGCCAGATTGACGCAGGCATCAAAGCTTGTGACATCGCATTCAAATGCGTGAAAGGCAAAACCAGCCTCCCGGGTTTCGCTGAGCCACTTCTGCTCTTTGCCGGGTCGGGAATAAGTAGTCACTACGGTAAAGCCACCCTCTGCGAGTGTCTTGCAAATGGCGGTGCCAATCCCGCCCATGCCGCCAGTGACCAGTGCGACTTTGGCCATGAGAGTCTCCTCGTTGTTTTAAGCGCGGAATTCCTTGGCGGATTCCGGCACAATCCTGTTCCTGTGGTTGTTCGTTTGCCCGATACAACCAATTCAATAATAAAACCTCTTTCTGAAAAGGGAATTACGAATGAGCCAAGATGGTGAATTGACAAGGAAAGTTCGAACCATTCTGGTTTCCGGGGCCTCAACGGGAATTGGTTATTGTGCAGTGCATGAATTAAAGCGGGCCGGGTGGCGGGTATTTGCCACGGCAAGACAGGCCGATGATGTCGCCCGACTTGAAACAGAAGGGCTGGAAGCATTACAGCTGGACATCGCTGACAGCACCTCCATTGCGGTCTGTGTAAATGAAATTCTCAACCGTACCAACGGCACGCTCGATGCTGTGTTCAATAACGCCGGCTTCGGTCTTCCTGGCGCGGTGGAGGACCTCACGCGTGATGCAATGCGGCATCAATTTGAAACCAATGTATTTGGCACTATTGAATTGACCAACGCTGTTTTGCCCGCCATGCGCCGGCAAAAACAAGGGCGCATCATCATCAATAGCTCCATTCTGGGTTATGCCGCCATGCCGTATCGGGGCGCCTATAACGCCAGCAAATTTGCACTGGAAGGCTTTGCCGATACGCTGCGCCAGGAACTCAAAGGTAGCGGGGTGTTTGTATCTTTGATTGAGCCGGGCCCGATCACCAGCCGCTTCCGGCCCAACGCCCAGCAGCAGTTTGCCCGCTGGATTGACGCCACCAACAGTTTTCACCGGCCATCTTATGAAGCCATGCAGGCGCGCCTGGCCAAACCGGGCCCGGCCGCGCCATTTACCTTGCCGCCCGAGGCCGTTTACAAAGCATTGCTGCGGGCACTCAATCAAAACCACCCACCCGCACGTTTGCCTGTCACCGTACCGGCCATTGCGTTCTGGTATCTGAAAAAACTTTTACCAATCAATCTGCTGGACAAGCTCTTGCTGGCTGCAAGCGGCGACGAACCGGGCTACAGTTATGGGCGAAAGCAGCGCTGACACGCTTATGCATCTGTCAAAATCACAAACTGGCGCCCTTGTCCAGAATTGAGGGACAAGGGGTGTTCGTATAGAATACCTAATTCCAATCTGTACCCACTGCCATGACCAAGTACATCTTCGTTACCGGTGGCGTTGTTTCCTCTCTGGGGAAAGGCATCGCCGCCGCGTCTCTGGCCGCAATTCTTGAGTCACGCGGCCTCAAAGTCACCATGATGAAGCTCGATCCATACATCAACGTGGATCCGGGCACCATGAGCCCCATGCAGCACGGTGAAGTCTTCGTAACCGAAGATGGCGCCGAGACTGACCTGGACCTTGGTCACTATGAGCGCTTCATCCAGTCCAAGATGAAGAAGCGCAACAACTTCACCACGGGCCAGATTTACGAATCGGTCATCAAGAAAGAGCGCCGTGGCGACTACCTGGGCAAAACCGTTCAGGTCATCCCGCACATTACCGACGAAATCAAATCGTTTATCGACGCTGGCGCCAACGATGCGCAACTGGCGGTGATTGAAGTCGGTGGCACCGTGGGTGACATTGAATCCTTGCCGTTCCTCGAAGCGATCCGCCAGATGGGTGTGACGCTGGGCAAGGAAAACACCTGTTTCGTGCATCTCTCGTACGTGCCTTACATTGCTGCGGCTGGCGAAATCAAGACCAAGCCAACCCAGCACAGCGTCAAGGAACTGCGTGAGATCGGTATTCAGCCTGACGTGCTGATCTGTCGCGCTGACCGCGTGGTGCCGGACGACGAGCGCAAGAAAATTGCGCTATTTACCAACGTATCCGAACGCGCCGTGATTTCCTGCCCGGATATGCCGTCGATCTACCAGATTCCGAGCGTGCTCTCCAATCAGGGCATTGACGAGATCATCTGCAAGCAACTGCAACTGGATTTGCCGCCGGCCAATCTGGCGACGTGGGACAAGATTGTCCACGCCATCCAGAACCCGCAACAGACCGTACACGTTGCCATGGTTGGCAAGTATGTTGACCTGACCGAATCGTACAAATCGCTGATCGAAGCCCTCAAGCATGCCGGCATTCATACCGGCTCTGAGGTCAAGATTGACTTCATCGACTCGGAAAGTCTCGAAACCGAAGGTGTAGACGTACTCAAGAACGTAGACGCCATCCTGGTTCCTGGTGGCTTTGGCAAGCGCGGCGTGGAAGGCAAGATTCGCGCCGTGAAATACGCTCGTGAAAACAATGTGCCGTACCTGGGCATTTGTCTGGGCATGCAGATTGCACTGATTGAATACGCCCGTGATATGGCCGGCATGACCGGCGCGAACTCCACCGAGTTCGATCTGGAAACAGAATTCCCGGTCGTGGCGCTGATTGACGAGTGGGTTAATCACGACGGCAAGATCGAAAAGCGTGACGAGAACTCCAATATGGGCGGCACCATGCGCCTTGGCGCGCAAGAATGCCGCCTGGACGAAGGTTCGCTGGCTGCAAAAATCTACGGCGCAGGCGCAATCACCGAACGCCATCGTCATCGTTACGAAGTTAACAACCACTACCTGCCGCGCCTTGAAGCGGCAGGCCTGAAGATCAGCGGCAAGTCCACCGGCGCTGAGCAACTGGTTGAAACCATTGAGCTGCCGGAACACCGCTGGTTCTTTGCTTGCCAGTTCCACCCGGAATTCACCTCGACCCCGCGCGACGGACACCCGCTGTTCAAAGCGTATATCGAGGCCGCCATTGCCAACGCCCGTGAACACGGCCGCGAAGGCGTGAGCTGCTGATCCATCAATTGATGACCTGTCAGTGAGCAACAGGGCGCGCGAGCCAGTCTGGCGCGTCCGCCCACTCACACCTCACTGGAGCAAACCATGAAACTGTGCGGATTTGAAGCTGGGCTGGATCAGCCCTTTTTCCTGATTGCCGGCCCCTGCGTGATCGAAGGCGAGCAGTTCTCCATCGACGTTGCTGGCCAACTGAAAGAAATCACTTCTGAGCTGGGCATCAATTTCATTTTCAAGTCCAGCTTTGACAAGGCCAATCGCTCCTCCGGCAAAACCTTCCGCGGCTACGGCATGGACGAAGGCCTGCGCATTCTGGCCAAAGTCAAAGAGCAGATTGGCGTGCCGGTACTGACCGACATCCATGAAATTGACCAGATCAAGCCCGTGTCTGCCGTGGTCGACGTACTGCAAACCCCCGCATTCTTGTGCCGCCAGACCGACTTCATTCGTGCCTGTGCCCAATCGGGCATTCCGGTAAACATCAAGAAGGGCCAGTTCCTGGCGCCGGGCGACATGAAAAACGTCATCGACAAAGCCCGCGATGCTGCACGTGAAGCCGGCCTGCCGGACGACGTATTCATGGCCTGCGAGCGTGGCGTTTCGTTTGGCTACAACAACCTCGTGAGCGACATGCGCAGCCTGTCGATCATGCGTGAAACCGGCGCACCGGTGGTGTTTGACGCTACGCACTCCGTGCAACTGCCGGGCGGCCAGGGCACCAGCTCGGGCGGCCAGCGCGAATTTGTACCGGTCCTGGCCCGTGCCGCCGTTGCTGTTGGCGTTGCCGGTGTGTTTGCCGAAACCCACCCGGACCCGGCTTGCGCCAAGTCCGATGGCCCGAACGCCTGGCCACTGGGCCGTATGAAGGAACTCTTGACCACGCTCAAAACAATTGATGCAGCGGTCAAGGGCACGCCTTTTATCGAACAAACTTTGTAATTCAAATGGGCTATTCTGATAGCCGCACCGACCACTGGGTTTGAAAGAAGCAGCAGTATCAAGATCAATCACCTACAGAGGTAAAGCCAATGAGCGCTATTGTTGAAGTCATTGCGCGCGAGATTCTGGACTCTCGCGGCAATCCGACCGTCGAAGCTGACGTTCTGCTGGAATCCGGCGTGATGGGCCGTGCCGCCGTACCGTCCGGTGCATCCACCGGCGAACGCGAAGCACTTGAACTGCGCGATGGCGACAAGAGCCGCTACGGTGGCAAGGGCGTACTGAAGGCTGTTGAGAACATCAACACCGAAATCTGTGAAGCCATCATCGGCCTTGACGCCGCTGATCAGGCCTTCATCGACAAAGCCATGCTGGATCTGGACGGCACCGAAGACAAGAGCAAGCTGGGCGCCAACGCCGTGCTGGCCGTGTCCCTGGCCGTTGCCAAGGCTGCCGCTGATGAAGCCGGCCTGCCGCTGTACCGCTACGTTGGCGGCTCGGGCCCGATGGCTCTGCCAGTGCCGATGATGAACGTGATCAACGGTGGCGAGCACGCCTCCAATAGCCTGGATTTCCAGGAAATCATGCTGATTCCGGCCGGCGCAACAAGCTTCCGTGAAGCCCTGCGCTGGGGCGCCGAGATTTTCCATACACTCAAGAAAATCCTGCACGACAAGCATCTGCCGACCCAGGTTGGTGATGAAGGTGGTTTCGCACCGGACGTGGCCAACGCTGAAGAAGCGCTGGACCTGCTGATGCAAGCCATCGACAAGGCTGGCTACAAAGCCGCTGACCAGATTCTGATTGCGCTCGATTGCGC